>NZ_JACMOO010000159.1 GCF_014377975.1 Ferruginibacter sp. | reverse complement strand
TGGTTAAAATCACCTATATCATTAATCACCAATTGAGCCGCATCGGTACCATATTTAGTAGTAGTAAATAAGGCCCTTTTATCTGTTGCGCCCGTTCTGTCTTCAAATAAATTTACGAATGCAGAAGTAGCCCTGTAACCATACCATCCTCCACCAACACCATAATCCTTAAAATCATCGCCTGAAGCACAGTGAACAAAAAAAGTAGTATTACCATAGCCAGTGGTTTTTAGCCCATCACAATTAATGGCGTATATAAATTCATCTTTTGCCTTATCATTATCCGCCATAAATGCACCGGCATAATTGTCGTACAACTTATAGCCGCCATCAATTACTTTTTTAGAATAGATAATAGCTGTATCAAAAGCTTTTGTGTCGGCTGCGCCGGTATATACATTTCCATTGAGGTAAATGCGTGCCAGGAGAGCCCATGCTGCTCCCTGGTCTACCCTTCCATACTCGATGGTTTTAACCGGTGCCAATGAACCTTCAATTGCTTTTAACTCGCTTGATATGTAATAGAACAAATCTTTGCGTTCAATCTGCCGTGGTAATATGGTACCAATTTTATCTTCTTCGGTAACGAAGGTAGATTTACCGAATAAATCCATCATCACCCAATAGTTAAAAGCACGTAAAAAACGAACTTCTGCAACAGAATTTTTGATATCGGCTATCTCTGCATCAGTAATGTCTCCTTTACTTTTCTTATCATTCAATTTTGTATCTGTACACTCCCTCAAATATTCGTTGATGAGGGTAACATTGTAAATAGGTCTTGCATAAATCCCTTTTAAAAAAGGATCAGCATCATTCCACCGGAAGTTGTGAAGATCTTTAATAGTTTGGTCATTCCAGGCAACAACTGCTTCATCGGTCGGTAATTCCTGACAATTGAAAAACATCCGAATAAATGCTATCTGCGAACCTTCATCTAAACCGCCACTGATGTCTGCGCCATCATTCCTTCTTGGATCACCGGCCGGCCCGGTATTACCGGAGGTTGCCATGGTGCCATAAATTTTTGCCAATACACTTTTATAACCTGCAGCAGTTTTATATGCTTTTTCGGGGGTAAGATCGTTCTGTGGAAACAGATCAAGTTTTTTAGCACATGAAGCGGCAAAAATCGCTACAATCAATAATAAGATTGCGTTTTTGATAATTGTATTTTTCATAATAATCTTTTTATTTAGTATTTTAAAAATCCAGGTTTAATCCAAGTGAATAAACTCTTGGCCTTGGGTAGATGGTATTATCAACCTGGCTATCTCCTGAGTTTTCAGGATCGAGTCCTTTGTATTTAGTTATAACGAATACATTTTGTGCACTGGCTGATACACGAAGACTCGCCTTGCCTTTCAATATCTTACCCACGTTGTAACCAACATTAATATTGTCCAACCGGAAGAAAGAAGCATTTTGTATATAATAATCGGATAGAAACTGATTATTGGAAAACCCGGTTTCAAGATAATTTCTTGACACATTGCTTGTAAAATTCAATGGATTTTTCATAGCCCTTAAAACACCCGAATTGGAGAAATAGTTGTTATACATGTAATTTCCAAGGCTGGCATGTGCTGCAAAACCCAGGTAAAAATCTTTATAATTAACCTGTGTATTTACGCCAAACAACATATCTGCTGCAGGCTTTTTATAGAGGTAACGATCGGCATCGTTAATGATACCATCCCTGTTGAGATCTTCATACAATCCTTCAATTGGTTTACCGGTTGTTTCATCATAAATCTGCTTATAAACAAAGAAGGTGTAGGGAGCATAGCCTACTAAATGCCTACCGATGTTATTTCCTGTACCACCTGCAATGCCACTGGTTGCAATACCTTTAAAGTTTGCATCTTTTTGCTTCAGCAAATTGGTGATTGTAGATTGATTGTAGGTAACATTAAAACCAAAATCCCAAGAGAAATTTCTGTTTTTTATGGGTGTTGTATTGATGGTAAACTCAACCCCTTTATTTTCGATATTACCAACATTGGTAAGCAATTCAATATTAAAATTAGCCCCTGCAGCTACCGGAACAACGCTTAACAAATCTTTGGTTTTCTTTTGATAGAATTCAACAGAACCGGAAATTCTGTTTTTTAAGAATCCGAAATCCAATCCGATATTATTGGTGGTGGTGGTTTCCCATTTTAAATTGGGATCATAAGCACCGGGCCTGGAAAAGCCATAAAATGTGCTGCCGAACTGGTATTGGGCTGCAGCATTACTCAAGACATAAACAGGCAAATAACTATAGTTGCCAATTCCATCCTGCTGGCCGGTAATTCCCCAACCATACCTAACCTTTAGTTCACTTACTACAGAAGAAGTTCTGAATAATTCTTCTTTTAATTTCCAGGCAAGTGCTACAGCAGGAAAATACCCTACCCTGTTAGCTTCTGAAAATTTGGAACTTGCATCCCTTCTGATGGATGCAGTAATGAGGTATTTATTATTAATGGTAATATTGGTTCTGCCCAGGTAAGATTCTAAGCGGTTTTGTGGTTTATCTGTAACAAAACTGGGCTGTGTACCCGGTAGAACTTTACCATCTGCGGAATAGGCTCCATAATTGTACACATCGGTTACAAAATCCTGGTAGGTATGCCCTGCCAATACATCTATCTTGGTATTGATTGACTTGAGGTCTTTTGCATAATACAAAGAAGTTTCCAAAATGCTGTTGTCTTTAAATTGAGCATAATGGGTAAAGCTTCCTCTTGTGGTAGGCTGCACCTGTGTAACCAATTGCGGTAAAGAAATATCATCTCCTTTTCCAAAAGCATGATCTAAACCGGCGTTAACAATAAAATGTAAATCGGGTAAAAAATGCAATTTATAATCCAGTTGAATATTTCCAATAAAACGGTTAACAACAGAATTGTTATTCCCGAATTGTAATAAAGAAAGAGGATTGTGCTGAGAAGAACCGCCACCGCTACTTTTGGGGGCACCGTCTGCCCGCAGCCACTCAAAATTGCCGCCATATTGGTTATTTGCATTAATATTTTGTGTAGGATCAAATGAAGCTGCAGCACCTACCGCACCGCCATCTGCAAGACGATTTTTTGTCTGGCTGATTTTTGCATTCACATTTACAGAAAGATGTTCTTTAAAAAACTTTGGTGAAAGATTTAAAGAGGTGGTAAGCCTGTTGAACTTATCAG
>NZ_JACMOO010000158.1 GCF_014377975.1 Ferruginibacter sp. | reverse complement strand
TCCTTTTCGTAACGTCCTTCCTCTTCCATCAATTCCAGATAATGCGTTGCCTCTTCTTTTGTTTTATTGCCTTGCTGCTGAATGATTTCTAATAACGTATTCTCCACATCAATGCTCATCGGATCTTTGGTACCGCATATAAAAAATGATGCGCCGCTGTTAATCCATTCATAGACTTCGGCCGCATGTTGCAACATTTTGTGTTGTACATATAATTTAAAATGCTGGTCTCTTGAAAAAGCCACATTCACTTTTGTAAGCACGCCGGTTTCCAGCCAGTTTTGAATTTCCGTCTGGTATAAAAAGTCGCTTGCAAAATGTTGATCTCCAAAAAATAACCAGTTTTTACCGGTAGCACCTGTGGCATCCCGCTCTGATAAAAAAGATCTGAAAGCTGCAATGCCCGTGCCCGGGCCAACCATGATCATATCCTTCTCGTCGGCAGGCATACGGAATCTCTTATTGGCTTGAATAAAAAATTTCTGTTGCGCATTCAGTTGCAGTTCGCCTAAAAAAGAAGAACACAAGCCGAACTTTTTTTCATCATTGATTGTGTACGCATCTTTTACTGCAAGAATATGTACCTCGCCATCATGTGCCGCCGGTGCAGATGCAATGGTGTATAATCTTGGAGAAATGGCATTCATTTTTCCTACGATAGTTTCAAATTGCGCCGCATCTTTTACCGGGTAAATTTTTAATAAATCCAGCAGATCCATTTTTGTTGCCGGTATATCTTCGCCGGTAATATCAGCATATTGTTTTACCAAACGCTCGGTTAAATAAATAATATTAATTCTGTATTTCAACAGATCGTACATGCTTACTTCTTCATTTTTAAAAACAATTTTTTTTGCCGGATCAACTTTTGTAAGAGTAATAATTTCTTCCACCACCCTGGTGGGATTTTCAGGCACTACACCTAAAGAATCCCCGCATTGATATTGCACCCCCTCGGCTGCTATTTCAATATGCCAGGTTTCTTTATTGGAACCCCTGTCGTTCAAATTTACTTTTGTAAGTACCGTACCAGTATAAATTTGCTTGCCCGTTTTTTTCGCCGTAACTGTTACCGGTGTTACTACCGGAACGGGTGCCGCTGGTGCTGACAAACTTTTTAATACATTGCTGAACCAGCTATTGGCTTCTTCGTCGTACTCCACATCACACTTTTGCAAAGGTGCAATGCGGTTGCCACCCAACTTATTAAATTGCTCATCCACTTCCTCACCGGTTTTACAAAACAGCGGATACGAAGTGTCGCCTAAAGCCAGCACACTATATTTTAGTTTCTCCAGCCTAAAACCGTTCTGATGAATATGGTCATAGAATTTTTTAGCCGCAATAGGTGGTTCTCCTTCACCATGCGTACTTACAATGGCCAGTAAATATTCTTCTTTCGCAAGATCGGTCAACCGGTATTGGTCCATGCCTACCACTTTAGCGTGAATGCGCTGTTGTTTTGCTTTAGCGGCAAATTCACCCGCAAGCCTTTTTGAATTACCGGTTTCGGTACCATAAACGATGGTGATTTTACTAACCGCAGGATCAGCAATTACTGGCGTTACGGCTACTGGTAACTGCTGATGTACCACTCCATTCAGGTAGCCATTCATCCATATCAGTTCATCTTTATTTGCAGAACTGAGCAGGTCTAAAAAAAGTTTCAATTTATTATCGGCCAACATGTATTGCTGTATTTAAAAGGTTACTATCCGGAAGAACCGGTTTAAAATAATGATCGCTGCTTTCGCTATTGTTTAGCCAGGAATATTTTTGATGAAGTGCTACCACTTTTCCAATAATTACTATGGATGGAGAAACAAAAGAACGGCCTTTAAAGTTCGCTGCAAAATCGTATAAAGAAGTAATGTGTACATTTTGCAACGGTGTTGTTGCCTGTTCAATTACAGCCAGTAATTTTTGAGGATCAATATTGTATTTCACCAGGTTGGCTACCACATTATCCAGCGTTTCTGACGACATGTAAAAAACCAAGGTATCATTTGTTTGTGCCAGTTCCTGCCAGTACTGATCTGTTACAATATCTGATTTATACGAAGTAAGCAAACGCACTGCGGTTGACAATCCGCGGCAGGTTAATGGTATACCCGCATAAGCTGCTGCGCCCAATGCGGCTGTTACACCAGGAATAATTTCGTACGGTATATTGTACTTCACTACCGTTTGTAATTCGTCTAAAATATTAGAAAAGATAGATACATCGCCTCCCTTTAAACGCACTACCAGCTTGCCCTGCAGCGCATATTCCGCAATATATGAATTGATGCTTTCCTGCGGTGTACTGTACCCACGGCGGCATTGTTTGCCCACGTAAATAATTGCTGCATCCTTTCTTACATACCTCTCTAAAATTTCTTTACTCACCAACCGGTCTGTCAAAACCACATCCGCCTGTTGCAGGTAGCGTGCCGTCTTTACGGTGATTAGTTCCGGGTCACCACAACCAGCGCCTGCTAAAATTACTTTACCGATCTGTTGGTTTGTTGTGTTCATTTTAATATCCGCATCCACTGAAGGGAGTTTAACGCTGCCTTTTTTAAAAGGTCTTTTTATATGAATATTATTAGGATAGAAGGCAATTCTTATTTAATTAATAATTAACAATTAATAATTTTCAGCTAAAATAACCCTTCAATTGATAAATATCTTTCTCCGGTATCATAATTATAGGTCAGCACTTTAGCTCCTGCCGGTACTTCCAATAACTTTTTTGCTACGGCTGCCAGTGAAGCGCCGGTTGAAATACCTGCCAGTATACCTTCTTCTTTTGCCAGGCGCTGGGTATAGGTAAACGCTTCTTCCTTACTTATCTGAATAGTGCCATCTAAAATTTCTTCGTTTAAGATAGATGGTATAAACCCTGCACCAATACCCTGTATTGGATGTGGTCCGGGTGCACCGCCGCTTATTACCGGAGATAATTCAGGTTCAACAGCAAAAACTTTCAGGTTAGGAAAATGTTGTTTTACTATTTCAGCTACACCGGTGATATGACCGCCAGTACCCACTCCTGTGATATAATAATCCAATCCTTCGGGGAAATCATTTAGTATTTCCACTGCGGATGCTGTACGGTGTATGGCGGTATTGGCCGGGTTATCAAACTGCTGTGGCATCCAGGCATTGGGTGTTGAAGCGGTTAATTCACCTGCCTTTTCAATAGCGCCTTTCATTCCTTTTTCTCTTGGTGTTAACACAAATTCTGCACCGTACGAAGCCATCAGCCTTCTGCGCTCAATGCTCATACTCTCGGGCATTACCAATATTATTTTATAGCCTTTTACAGCAGCTACCAATGCCAGGCCAATACCAGTGTTGCCACTGGTAGGCTCAATAATTATACTGTCTTTATTCAGCAATCCTTTTTGTTCTGCATCTTCAATCATCGACAGTGCAATACGGTCTTTGATACTGCCGCCGGGATTTGTTTTTTCTAACTTAATCCATACTTCATGGTTTGGAAAAAGTTTGCTTAAACGCACATGCGGTGTGTTGCCAATTGTTTCTAATATGTTATTTGCTTTCATTTTATGTTGATTTTATTTTGCTTGTTTAACCTCAACCCAACCCTCTTCAAAGGTGAGGGAGCCTGCGCCCTGCTGACTTTAACAGACTTCATTTTAGAGGTGGCTTTTTCTTACCTCACCCCAACCCTTTCCAAAGGAGAGGGAGCCTGACCCTGCTGCTTTAATAAACTTCATTTTAGTATTATTGTTTTCAATTATTAATTTTTAATTATTAATTATTAATTAATTTCTTTCTCTCTCTCCGCTTCTATAAAAGTTGCACAAAGCTTTTTTTGTACAAGAGGGCGACGCAACAATGATGAACATTGCTTCCCTGCCCGGACAAAGATTTATATTACAAAATTCAATGCCTCTGGTAACGGATTTTTATCCCGGATGGTAATTTCACTTTTATGATATACTACAGAAAAAGAAAGAACTGAATTGGTTAGCCAAACGTTGCCGCCAATAACACTATCGCTGCCAATTACAGTATCACCACCCAATATAGTTGCACCGGAATATATAACAACATTGTCTTCAATGGTTGGATGCCGCTTACTTTCTGCACAATCTTTATTAACACTCAATGCCCCCAATGTTACTCCCTGATAAATTTTTACATTGTCGCCAATAATAGTCGTTTCACCAATTACAATACCTGTACCATGATCTATAAAAAACGACTTACCGATTGTTGCACCGGGATGTATATCAATGCCTGTTTTGCTGTGTGCATACTCTGCAAAAACCCGGGGTAAAATATGTACGCCCTGCATAATTAACTGGTGCGAAAAACGATATACCGCTGTTGCAAAAAAACCGGGATAAGCCATCAACACTTCTTCAATTGATTTGGCGGCAGGGTCAAATCGCAATACAGCTGCAGCATCATTTAACAACGTATCGTAAATAACGGGGACTTCTTCAAAAAACAAATCTGTAATAGCTTGTGTTTTTTCCCCATCTCTAATTACATCATAAACCAACGCAGATAAATGACTTTTATAAGATTCAAATTCTTTTGACAACTCATACTGCGACATCTTTTTTTGCTTCTGCGGAATAAACAGAAACTCAAAAAATCCATCAATAAATTCCTGTGCCATTTCCTTATCTGGAAAAGCCGTAGTTGCCTGCTGGTGCTGGTTGTAGAGACATTGTATGAAGTTAGATTCGACCACTTACTTAGTTATGAATTATGAGTTATGAGTTATTAGTTATTAGTTATTAGCGCTTCGCCTTTAAATTATTAATTACTAATTATTGCCTATTGAATCATACACGCTCCTACTGTAACGTTGCTTGTTTCGTCGATTAAAATGGCACCGCCATTTACACGTAATTTTTTATAACTGTCAAACGGAACGGGCGAGGCTGTTTTAATTTTTACTTTTACAATATCGTTTAAAGATGCCTGTTCTGGTGCCGGTTCCTTTAATAAAGAATTTACGTTTAGCTTATATTCAATTTCTTTAATCACCGCCCTGGTTACACGGCTGTTGATTTGCAATAAATATTTATTGCCAGGTATCAGGGGTTTGTTACCCATCCAGCACAATAGCACATCCAGTTCATTTTCTACAGATGGCTGATTATCTTTTTGTACAATTACATCACCACGGCTGATATCAATATCATCGCTTAAATGCAATACCACACTTTGCGGGGCAAATACTTCATCCACTTCTTTACCCCCAATTTCTATTGCACGGATGGTGCTTTGCAAACCGGAAGGTTGCACCACCACTGCATCACCTTTTTTATAAATGCCACTGATTACTTTTCCGGCATAGCCACGATAGTCGTGCAGCGCCTCTGTTTGCGGGCGAATAACGTATTGCACCGGAAATCTTGCATCGGTATAATTGATATCGTTGGCAACTTCTACGTTTTCTAAAATATACAATAAAGATTCGCCTTCGTACCAGGGAAAAGCGGGTGACTTTTCTACAATATTATCGCCATTGATGGCACTGACGGGAATGTACTTAATATCTTTCAAACCGAGTGAAGATGCTACTTCAGCATAATCAATTACAATATTATTATACACATCTTCTGAGTTATTTACCAGGTCCATTTTATTGATGGCTACTACCACATGCGGCAGATTTAACAGCGATGCAATAATGGAATGCCGGCGGGTTTGTTCAACAACACCATTGCGTGCGTCTACCAAAATAATAGCAAGGTCGCTGTTGGAAGCGCCTGTTACCATATTGCGGGTATATTGTGTATGGCCCGGAGCATCGGCGATTATAAATTTACGATTGGGAGTGCTGAAGTATTTATAGGCTACGTCAATGGTAATACCCTGCTCTCTTTCTGCACGCAGGCCATCGGTTAATAAAGCCAGGTCAATTTCACCATCTTCCCTATTTTTACTTTGCTTTTCAATTGCTTCCAATTGATCAATCATAATTGATTTACTGTCGTACAGTAAACGGCCAATCAAAGTACTTTTTCCATCATCTACACTGCCTGCCGTTATAAATCTAAGTATGTCCATTATTAGTTATAAGTTATGAGTTATGAGTTTTTTTTGACCGCCTGGTTAACTTTATTTTTTGAAGCGATTATTGCACTTCGTATCATTTTTAAAAGTTCTATTAAATCCTTTTGCATGCTGATAAATTTTTTTTCACCTAAATATTCTGTTTCAAAAAGTAATTCTAACCAGTACAATGTTTCATCATTTTCTTTTTGTGCTACTCCAAGTTTGTGAATAAAATCCGCCTTACTTTCAGCATTCTGAGCTTCTCTAACAAGTGCCCCTATTGCTGTTCCGCTTCTTAATACTTGTTTGCTAAGGACGTATTCTTTTTTATTCTCCAGTAAAAATTTGTGTAATTTCACTATTCGGATAGCAAAATGAAACTCTTATTTTTTATAATACTTTCACTTATCAGATTTATAATTTATGAGTTCTTTAAATTTAAAGATATTGAGTTAATGCTGCACGCTCGTTTTTGAAACTTATAACTCACCACTCATAATTTATAACTTTCTAAAAGTATCCGTTCTTCTTTCTATCTTCCATGGCTGCTTCGCTTACCCGGTCATCAATTCTTGTTTCGCCTCTTTCGCTTGTTTTTGTAGCGATGATTTCTTTGATGATGTCGTCAATATTATTAGCCGTTGATTCAACCGCAGCAGTGCAGGTCATGTCGCCTACTGTTCTGTACCGAACTTTTTTTACCGATACAGTGTCGGTTTCATCTAACTGTATAAATTCTGAAGTTGCTACCAGCTGGCCCTGCCACTCTAATACTTCCCTGTCATGTGCAAAATAAATAGAAGGCAATTCTATTTCATTTCTTTTAATGTAGTTCCAAATGTCTAACTCCGTCCAGTTACTGATAGGAAATACCCTTACATTTTCGCCTTTATGAATGCGGCCATTGTAGATATTCCACAATTCGGGACGTTGAAGTTTTGGATCCCATTGGCCAAACTCATCCCGTACAGAAAATATTCTTTCTTTAGCTCTTGCTTTTTCTTCATCTCTTCTGGCGCCCCCAACGCAGGCATCAAATTTAAACTCTTCAATAGTATCTAATAAAGTGTAGGTCTGCAGCGCATTTCGGCTGGCGAACTTTCCTTTTTGTTCAGTTAAATTTTTCGCTTTGATGGTATCCGCCACGCTTCTTACAATTAGTTTTTCACCAATGGTGCTGGCAAGCTGATCCCTGAAATCCAGGGCTTCCTGAAAATTGTGACCGGTATCAATATGTACAAGGGGAAAAGGAAATTTACCAGGACGAAATGCTTTTAAAGCCAGATGCACCAATACGATGGAATCTTTGCCACCGGAAAATAACAAAGCCGGACGTTCAAACTGTCCCGCTACTTCCCTGAAAATATGAATGGATTCTGATTCCAGCTGTTCCAAATAATCTAACCTGTGTTTACTCATACTTATTTTTTTTGCGGACAAACTGTAATTTAAAATTTTTGTTTGCGATGACTATTAATTAATTTTTTGCTGCCGGTTCTTCATGTACATGAAGGCCGCATTCTTTTTTATCCGCATCTTCCCACCACCAGCGGCCCGCCCTGAAATCTTCACCTGGACTGATAGCCCTGGTGCAGGGCGCACAGCCAATACTTACAAAACCTTTATCGTGCAGGGGATTGTAGGGAACGTGATTTTTGGTGATGTATTCCTTTACTTCTTCTGTTGTCCAATGCAGAATTGGATGGTATTTAATGATCTTATTGGATTCATCCCACTCAATTATGGGTAAA
The DNA here is from genome assembly GCF_014377975.1 of Ferruginibacter sp. Lineage (GTDB taxonomy): Bacteria > Bacteroidota > Bacteroidia > Chitinophagales > Chitinophagaceae > Ferruginibacter. The sequence goes on along the minus strand of NZ_JACMOO010000158.1, from coordinate 3,237 downwards.
TCATGCCTGTCTGGTGAATGCGCTGCCCTTAGACCCGTTATCCAAATTGCGTTTTCTGCCAATGCTCTTTTTAAAGGCTCCACTTTACGGATAAAACAGCAATCTTTCCTGTTTTTAACAGACTCGTAAAATGAATTGGGTCCTCTTTCTTCAACCAACTCCTGCAAAGTATCTTGATTGGGATAATATGCTTTTATTTTAGTGCCATATTGTTCGTTGGTACTGTTCCAAACAGAATAAGTTTCTGCAAACATGCGCCCTGTATCCAGTGTAAATATTTTAACTGGTAATTGACTACTAAGTATTTTATGCGTAATTACCTGATCTTCAAAACTAAAGCTAGAAGAAAAAGTTACCTGCCCGGGAAAAAGGTTGGTGAGTATTTTCAGGGAATCCGCAATGGATAGTCCATCTAATTGATGGAGTAATTGTGAAACGTTGTTTTCAGATGATAGATTCATGCTTAAAAAAAATAAATTGTGGTAAAATAGTCTGCAAAAAATTTAGCCAAAAACCTACTGTTTTAACAGCAACAAAACTTATCACTGCAATAATTGCAACGCTGCAATATGGAAGGAAATAATAGCATAGTTTATTATAAGTCTACTTAAATGATGGACAAATATACTTTACAAAAGCGATATACAAAATTATTTATTCCCTGGATATGCAGATCAACTATCTGCGCAAGCCTTTGTATATACGAATGGCAGATAATAAAATTAGTATAAAAGCGGTAAGTCCCGCCAGCCCCCATACAAGGCTCATACTTTGCTTTACCGACACCAGCATTACAATCGAAAAGAGAAAAATAGTAGCGCCTTCGTTCCAGAAACGCAACTGCTGGGAGGTGTAAGCGAAAATGCCCTTGCTTTCATCTTTATAAATTTTATGCAGGGTAAAATGATAGGCATATAAACCAGCTACAAGGGAAAGTTTTATCCATAGCCAGGTGGGTACGCTTCCGTAGAGATATGCCACCCAACCACCGAAAATAATAGTAAGTATGGCTGAGGGCCAGGCAATACCGAGCCATAACCGTTTGATCATTATGGAAAACTGGTTTGTTAGTATGCGCTTTTCCACGTCTTCTTTTTCCTGTGCTTCTGTATTGTAGATGAACAGGCGCACAATATAAAACATCCCGCTAAACCAAGTTACGATGAAAATGATATGGAGTGCTTTAATATAAAAATACATGTGCGCAATTATTTTATAATTTGTTACGGGATGATTATTTAGGGTGGCTGATTTCGGATTTTTTTCGCTCCGGAGGATCATCCGCTTTCCGAAAATATTATTGCCATCGCATTTTATTACTGACCAATCTCAAAACGTACCCGAAGCCCTGACCTGAAAAAAATCTAACATCCCAAATCCAACATCAGCTGTTTGTAAAATTCTTCACCCACCCTGCCAACACATCTACCCAAAGCGGGTTAGTATTTAAACAAGGAATCATCGTAAAAGATTCGCCGCCTGCATCCATAAATTCTTCCTTGCCCCTTACATCAATTTCTTCCAGCGTTTCCAGGCAATCGCTTACAAATGCCGGGCAAAGAATCAATAATTTTTTAATTCCTTCCTTTGGAAGTTCCTTTAAACGTATATCTGTAAAGGGCTGCAGCCATCCCTTACCTAATCTGGATTGAAAAGAAATACTGTATTTGTCTTTCGGAATATTTAATGCTTCCATCACGAGCCGGGTGGTTGTAAAAACCTGGTGACGGTAACAATGGCCATGTGCAGGCGAAGCCACTTCGCAACAATTTTCAATTTTCAAGCAATGACTTCCGGTGGTGTCACTTTTGCGGATATGCCTGCCCGGTATACCATGATAACTAAATAAAATATGATCATGTTCCTCTGCCAGGTAAGGTTTTATATTTTCTGCCAGTGCATGAATATAATTGGGTTCGTTGTAAAACGGTGCTAAAAATTGCAGCTTAAAAGAATAGTTGTTTTGTCCGTACACTTCTTTGGCTGATTCAACTGCTGTTTCAAAGCTCGACATGGCATAGTGCGGGTATAAGGGTATTGCCAATACTTCCTCCAAATCAGGATTATTTTTTTGCAACTCATCAAAAGCCGCTTTTGGAGTTGGATTGCCATAGCGCATGGCGATAGATACGGGTTCATCTACCTTTAATTGCAATGCCTGTTGTAATTTTTTGGTCAATACCACCAAAGGTGAACCTTCTTTTGTCCAGACAGTTTTATAGGCTTCTGCAGATTTGGGTGCACGAAATGGAACAATGATTCCATTGATTAAAAAAGAACGTACCAAGTAAGGAACATCTATCACACGTTCATCCATTAAAAATTCTTTTAAATAACGACGTACATCTTTTACTTTTGTTGAATCCGGAGACCCCAGGTTCATTAGGATAATTGCTTTTTTTGCCATGGCTTAAAATGATTTGCAAATGTAACCACTGGTTTTGCTAAAAGTTCATCATTATAAAATATTGTTGTATGTCATGTTTTAGTTATGGGCTAGCTTCATTGCTTTTAATAAACTTTAAATGAATGATTTTTTTTACTATTAATTTAAACAAATATCCATAATGATTGCCTGGCAAGGCTTTTACTGCAGTTGGATATGTTAGGATCATTAATTAAATATAATTCAACATAATTTTGACAATATCACCCTCATCTATGAATTATAAAATTATGTTACTGATCGCAGTGAGATGTCATAACAATGGATGAGGATAATCATTCAGCAAAATGACATTGCAATGACACAGAAATTAGTTTACAACAACTGGCGCAACTAATTTTGTGCACAAATAAGAAATTAACCAATAACAAGAATGCCCGCACAGCAACACACAGATATTTCTACTTTTTTTATAGCCGGTATCAATTATAAAAAATCAGATGCCATCATTCGGGGACAATATGCTATTAACCCCGATCAGTATACGGCGCTGCTTGCAGAAGCACCTCAATATGGCATAAAAGAATTGTTTATTCTTTCTACCTGCAACCGAACCGAAATTTATGGCTTTGCACAAAGTGCGCAGGAACTTTGTGAATTATTATGCAGCCAAACACAGGGATCTCTTGAAAACTTTACCTCCCTGGCTTATATTAAAAACGGCAGAAAAGCCATAGAACATCTTTTTGATGTGGCGGCAGGATTGGATTCGCAGATATTGGGTGATTATGAAATCATCGGCCAGATAAAAAAAGCCTTCAAATTTTCTAAAGAACAAGGTTTTGTTGGTC
>NZ_JACMOO010000157.1 GCF_014377975.1 Ferruginibacter sp. | reverse complement strand
TAGCGGATAATTTAACCATTTCCCCGGCCGGCAAGACCAGGTGATTTTTGAAATTCTTTCGGGTAAATCAAAGCCATCGGCACGCTTACCCATTCAAATGCCAGTGGATATGAAAGCCGTTGAAAAACAAGCAGAAGACGTTCCTTTTGATATGGAATGTTATAAAGATACTGTAGGAAATCACTATGATTTTGGTTTTGGCAGGAGTTAGATGTTTAAATTGTATCTAAAATATGTAATATTTTATCTGATAGTAAAACTTTGTCCCTGTAGTTTTGATATAGTCAGTTTAAATAAAACAGCCAACATGTTTTAATTTTCAAATGGTTCCGATTCGAAAAAATATTGTATAGTATTTTTATTTGTTTCCTTGCTTTATGCATTCGGAACTTTCGCTTTGCTTAATCCGGGGAGCCTTTTTTAAGTGTGAATTATATCAGAGCCTGTTTAAAATTTATTCTATGTTTTTTGTATAGTACATAAAGTGTATAACCATTGATCAATTTTTAGTGTTTTTGATGTAAAACCGGGTATATTTTGATGTGTAAATTGACATTGGTGATTGAAAATTTAATTTTTAAACAGGCTCTAAATAAAATCAGAGAAAGTATGAAATATTCCTTATCGTTACTCTTGTTCGTTATGGTAACTCCCTCATTACAAGCTCAAAAAAAATGGGGTGAAATCTCAAAAGGTACTTACAATATTGTAAAAAACCCAAATGGTCAAACCCTGGGATATTCACTTTCTTCGGGAGTTAAAATATTGACAGTTGATGGTTTAGCTTTTAAAGATTTGAATAAAAATGGCAAATTAGACAAATTTGAAGATTGGCGTTTACCACCTTTGGTGCGGGCAAAAGATTTAGCGTCAAAACTTACCGTGGAAGAAATTGCAGGCTTGATGCTTTACTCGGCTCACCAATCTATTCCTGCACGGGCGGGAGGATATTTTGCAGGAACATATAATGGAAAACATTTTATAAAAGGCGAAACCGACCCAAGCGATTTGACCGACCAACAAAAGAAATTTTTGCAAGAAGATAACCTACGCCATGTGTTATTAACAACCGTACAAAGCCCTGAAATAGTGGCTCAATGGAACAATAAATTACAAGCATTTTGCGAAAGTTTAGGTAAAGGAATTCCTGCTAATAATAGCTCAGACCCACGCCACAGCACAATTGCAAGGGCAGAATACGATGCGGCTTCAGGTGGTGAAATTTCGATGTGGCCAGGTTCATTAGGGATGGCAGCTACTTTTGACCCAGCTTTGATAGAAAGATTCGGAAAGATTGCTGCCGCCGAATACCGGGCTTTAGGTATTACCACAGCACTTTCGCCACAAGTAGATATTGCCACTGAGCCTCGTTGGGCAAGATTTAATGGTACTTTTGGTGAAAGTCCCTTACTCTCAGCAGCCATGGCACAAGCCTATTGCGATGGTTTTCAATCAAATGCCTGGGGTTTAAAAAGTGTAAATGTGATGGTAAAACATTGGCCCGGTGGTGGCTCTGGCGAGGCAGGGCGTGATGCCCATTTTGCCAATGGAAAATATGCGGTGTATCCTGGTAATAATTTTAAAGAACACATGATCCCCTTTTTGCAAGGAGCATTTAAGCTAAAAGGTCAAACCAAAATGGCTTCGGCAGTAATGCCATATTATTCTATCTCCTGGAATCAGGATACCAAAAATGGTGAAAATGTAGGAAATAGCTACAACAGATATATAATCACCGATTTATTGCGTATCAAATACAAATATGACGGTGTAGTTTGTACTGATTGGGGTATCACAAAACAACACACCGTAATGGATTCAATTGAGGGAAAACCTTGGGGGGTAGAAAAACTTACCGAAGGCGAACGACATTATAAAGCCTTAATGGCTGGCGTAGACCAATTTGGAGGTAATAATGATGTAAAACCTGTAATGGAAGCCTACGCTTTGGGCGTAAAAGAACATGGCGAAGCTAAGATGAGAGCAAGAATGGAAAGTTCGGCGGTACGGTTGTTACAAAATATTTTCAGGGTAGGTATTTTTGAAAATCCTTACTTAGATATACAAGAAACAAAAGCGATAGTTGGCAAACCCGAATACATGAAGGCGGGTTATGAGGCACAACTAAGGTCTGTTGTTTTATTAAAAAATCAGGGCAATGTTCTTCCGGTTACTTCCAAAAAAACGGTTTATGTGCCAAAAAGATTTGTCGCAGCCAGTCGAAATTTCTTTGGTATGGCAACCCCAGCCTCTACTGACTATCCTGTGAGCCTGGATTTGGTAAAAAAATATTTCAATGTTACTGAAAATCCAGACGAAGCTGACTTTGCCTTTGTTGCCATCACAAACCCTTCGGCAACCTCTGGTTATGATAAAAAAGATTTAAAAAATGGAGGTAATGGATATTTTCCAATCAGCCTGCAATATGGCGATTACACCGCCACCGACGCCCGTGAAATTAGTATTGCAGGAGGCGACCCAACGGAAACTTTTAATAATAGAACTTACAAAAACAAAACTACCAAAACCGCCAATTTTACCGATGCTCAGTTGGTAATAGAAACCAAAGCAAAGATGAAGGGCAAACCAGTTATTGTGTCGGTAAGTACCACAAATCCAATGATTTTTGGGGAAATTGAAAAAGAGGCTTCCGCTATTTTGTTGAGTTTTGGTGTACAAGACCAAGCAATTTTTGAAATTCTTTCAGGTAAATCAGAGCCATCAGCACGCTTACCCATGCAAATGCCAGTGGATATGAAAGCCGTTGAAAAACAAGCAGAAGACGTTCCTTTTGATATGGAATGTTATAAAGATACTGAAGGAAATCGCTATGATTTTGGTTTCGGTATGAACTGGAAAGGAGTAATAAAAGACCAAAAAACCACTCAGTTTAGAGGAAAATAATTGTAAATAAGATTATAGCACATCGCTTTTGCAACTGACTAAATAGTATAAAACAATGATACAATATTCTGTAATTCTATCTAAACTCTTTGCAAAAAAGTAATTGTGAATTTTACAGGTTAATTATTCATCATTAATAACTTTATCAAATACCCGAAAGTTTCCGAAAGTAATATTACTGATAATTGAATTGAATCAGCCTTACAATTTTCTTCATTCAATGTTTCTTCAAATCCTTTCACTTGAACAGGAACAGGGGCGGGTATCGAACTACTTAACGCAGTCAATACCCCGTCCCGATAAAATATCTTTTTTAAAGAAACAAATATGCAAGTGTATTCCTGCGACCCTCATAGCCCCTGGCAAAGAGGAACCAACGAAAACTCCAATAGGTTGATCAGAGATTTTTTTCCAAAGCAAACAGATTTTAGTACGTTTAGTAGTAAAGAAATGAAGCATGTTCAAAAGCTCTTAAATGAGAGACCTGGAAAAACGCTTGACTGGTCAACACTAAAAGAAAAGTTTAAAGAAAAAAGCTGTTAAAAAAGTAACCGGAATGGCGGATGATTTTGTACTGATTATAAAGCCGTCGGATGAAAGTACTTTTCAAAATTTTGTAGTGGTAACGGATGAAGTAACCATCAATAATGTAACGCATTATTACACTTCAGAGACGGGTGAAACAGACCGTAAATACTTATTGCACCAGCCAAATTAAAAGCGCAAATTTTATTTCTGCAACGTAAATCATTTTAATACTGGTTTATCTTTGCCAAATGATAAATAAATTATCCGCCTGGCAGGATACCATTGTTGCGCTGGCAACTGCTCCCGGAATTGGCGCCATCGGGGTTATAAGGCTTAGCGGTGAGAAAGCTTTTGACATTATCAATACTTTATTTTCTTCAAAAGATTTATCTGGCAAGGCTTCTCATACAATACATGTAGGCTTAATTAAAGACGGGGATAAATTAATTGATGAAGTTGTTGTGTCTTTATTTAAAGGACCCAAAAGTTATACCGGCGAAGATGTGGTGGAAATTAGTTGCCATGGTAGTCCGTATGTACAGCAGCAGGTATTGCAGGCATGTGTAAATAGAGGAGCTAGGCTTGCCAAGCCGGGAGAGTATACACAACGGGCTTTTTTAAATGGCAAACTGGATTTAACACAGGCAGAAGCAGTAGCAGATTTAATTGCCTGCAATACGGCTGCTTCGCAAAAAACAGCGCTCTACAATATCCGTGGTGGCTTTAGTGAAGTATTAAAAGCATTGCGGGAAGAGTTGATTGGCTTTTCGGCGTTAATAGAACTGGAACTGGATTTTAGCCAGGAAGATGTAGAGTTTGCTGACCGTAAAAAATTTTACCAGCTCATACAATCTGCACAAGCTACCACGGACCGCTTGCTACAGTCTTTTCAATTGGGTAATGTTATAAAAAATGGCGTAAGTGTTGCCATCATTGGCAAACCCAATGCGGGAAAGTCTACGTTACTAAATACGTTACTGAATGAAAACCGGGCCATTGTAAGTGAAATTGCCGGCACTACAAGGGATACAATTGAAGAGGTGCTTAATATCAATGGTATTTTATTCAGGCTGATTGATACTGCCGGCATCCGGGAACACAGCACCGATACCATTGAGTTGGTTGGGATAGAAAGAAGCCTGGCAAAAATGAAATCTGCGGATGTTGTTTTATACATTTTTGACGTAAACGAGGTAACAGAGGATGAGTTGAAAGCGATTGCCGGCAAGTTGCATGAAAACAACAATAAAATTATATTGGTTGGAAACAAGGCGGATATAACAACGGGTGTGATGACCAATGATAAGTTTAGTAATATAGAAGAAATTTATTTTATTTCTGCAAAAAATAAAACGGGTATTGATGAACTAAAAAATAACCTGTTTAAATCAACAGTTTCAGAACTCCCTTCTTCAGAAAACGTAATCATCACAAATGCCCGTCACCAGGAAGCATTACAGCAGGTTAAGCAATCACTGGATGATATTGAGAACGGGTTAAACAATGAATTACCCGCCGATTTGCTGGCACTGGATATTCGCCGTTGCCTGCATTACATTTCTGAAATTACAGGAGACATTTCCAATGAAGACGT
>NZ_JACMOO010000156.1 GCF_014377975.1 Ferruginibacter sp. | reverse complement strand
TTTATTGCTGTAAGCTATTTTTTATTTAACCGATAATAATTTACTTTTTTACTGAAAGGATGGATTATAATACGGTCCATTGGTCTCACAACAAAAATGAGTAATAATATTATCCATCAATATAGTTTGTAACTCCATTTTAAACCAGTACTGGTATTATTAAATTTGATTTCACATTTTAAAATATCTAACGATGCAGCCATTAAAATTAAAACCAGCGGTAATTCTATTGTCGCTACTTACAATTGTGTCATGTAAAAAAATAACTGACACTAAAATCTCAACGGATAAAATAAATAAAGGTATTAGCCCGTTGGCAGTTCAAACCGGGGGAAGTATCACTGTAGACATTGGTAATCCAAAACAAAAAATTGACTTAATGGGTGCAGGCTGCTACTTCTACAGCGGTCATTTAGTAAACCTTGCAAATTTCAATACTGCCGCTACATGGCTATGGACTGATTTAAATGTAAACGTATTTAAAATTGTGCTTCGTGCCGATGGTGTTGAAGATGTAAATGATAATACTGATCCCGGTGTTACTGATTTTACAAAATTTAATTTTACCGCAAATAATAATTTGACTGACCAAATTACTGCGGCAAAAAAAGCAATCTCCCTTAATCCAAATATTAAAATTTGGGGCATTGTTTTATCGCCGCCAAAATATTTAAAAACTAATGGAAGTGTTAACAATGGAGGTACTTTAACAACTTCTGTTGCCAATGCTTATAGTGAATTTGGAGAATTTATTTATGCCCATCTAAAAAACTTAAAAGATAATGGAGTAACAGTTAGCTATCTAAGTTTAATGAATGAACCAGATTATCCATCTTCAGCAGTTCCTTATGAATCAGCAGAATTTACAGCAACACAGGCACAAAATGTATATTTCAATACAGCAGGTTGGTTGAAAATGAAATTACCATCTGTAGGCATAACCGTTCCTAAATTCGCCGCTCCAGACTGTATTGATGTTACCCACACAAATGGGTATGTCCCATCTCTCAATGCGGCTGGCAATATTGATTTTTTTACAACACATCAGTATGGAGGAAGTTCGGCAGCTAACTTTTCATCAGCTTCCACAGCATCAGGCACTAAAGGTTTATATATGACTGAGTGGCATGCGGGCTTTGGGATGGGTGACACACCAGATGAACTTACTGCTTCATTAGATTTAGTAAATAAGTTTCATGATGCTTTTAGAGGTGGGGCAAAAGGTTGGTTATATTTTGAATGGGGAGCCCCCACAACAAATTTTGGCGGCTTATTATTTACGCCCTGGGCTGGAACAGCAGTAAGGAAAAAGAATTATTATGTATATCAGCAATTCGCTGCAAACCTTTTAAATGAAAATTATATCAATACAACACTAAGTGGGATTACAAATTTTGGTGCAGATAATGTGAGCGCCTTTACCGCTCCAAACCGTGCCGATATAAATGTAGTAAACTGGAATACTGATGCACAAAACAGGGTAAGGTTATATTTTGGAGGCAATATCAGTACCATAAATATTTACAGAACAAGCGCAACAGAAAATAATAGCTTAGTATGGAACCAGAACAATGTCGGTCTGAATTATTATGACGTTGATTTTTCCGGGCAATCTTTTACCACTGTCAGAATCACCTGGTAACAAATTCTTTATATTTGATAATAATAAACTCCAATTATTGCTTTAAATGAAACTGTCTTCAATTTAAAAATATGTAATTCACATTGAAGACAGTTTTTTAAGGTATTTCCAGATTGAGTAAGATCTATAGTGTTATCAAAAATAAATTATTAAGTCATTGATGTACCATCTTCAACACCTGCCATGTAATAAGTTAATGGCAAATGCATTGCTGCTTCATAAGCTGGTTGCACAGCGGTTATTAGTTTCTCTATTTCATGTTCTTTTACCAGGTTGATAGTGCAGCCACCAAACCCGCCCCCCATCATTCTTGCACCTATAACTGCATCATTATTTTTTACAAAATCGACAAGAAAATCCAACTCCCTGCAACTAACATCATATAGGCCACTCAACCCTTCATGTGTGGCAAACATTTTTTTACCCAACGCTTTTATATTACCCTTCTCTAAATCTTCACATCCTTGCTGCAGCCTTTGAATTTCCTGTACAATAAAGCGGCTCCGTTTATCAACTAATTCACTTTTTGGTAATACATATTTATCCAGCATATATTCGGTAACATCCCGAAGCGAATTTACCTGAGGTTCATGTTGCTTCACCCATTCCACCGCCTGTTTACATTCGGCTCGGCGTGTATTGTATTCAGAGGAGGCCAATGAATGCTTTACATTGGTATTGAGCAATACAATTTTTATCCCTTCTAATTTTAAAGGCACATATTCATATTCAAGTGAACGGCAGTCTAATTTTATTAGATGGTCTTTCTTTCCCATCAAACTTGCAAACATGTCCATAATGCCGCACATTACACCTGCAAATTCATGCTCTGTTTTTTGCGCCATCTTAATCATTGTAAATTTGTCCAGCTTTGTCTGCAGCAGTTCATTCAATGCAAATATCACCGCACACTCCACCGCAGCCGAAGATGAAAGCCCTGCACCAATGGGCACATCGCTGCAGAGCACTGCATTAAAGCCTTTCATGCGGATGTTTAACTTTTGAAATTGCGCTGCTGCGCCCAGGATATAATTCGGCCAGCTAACATCACCCACCGGTTTTAATTCATTTACTGAAGCAGAAAAAGTTTCATTCAAATCTTCTGCAGCCAAATGAATTTCTTCATCATCTCTTAATGCAATTGCAAAGTAGGCGGCTTTATCAATAGCCGCAGGCAAAACAAAACCATCATTATAATCAGTATGTTCACCTATAATATTTACACGGCCGGGGGAACGTACAATTAATGAAGGCTGATGCTTATATCTTTCTTGAAAAGCCTTTTTAACTTTTTCTTTCATACTCAATAATAGATTCAATTTTAAAAAAAGGGGCAATTAAAATTGCCCCACGATTAGCAAAACTTGCTTGCTTATGAAACGCTTAAATGTTTTTCTCTTTTTTATTTAAAAATAAGTACCTACAAAAGTAGTTACAGACTTTGGTTCAATATTGATGTTATCAGCACTGCTTACTGAACGGGCAAGGCTCTTAGAGCCACTGGTGGTATAGCTGTCCAGTTTGTTGCCGGTGATATTAATGGACGAACCCAGTCCATCGAGTGTAAACTTTTTAGCACTGTTGCCCATATTGATAACAACAATCACCATCTTTTTTGCAACGGCATCTTTATAGGTTGAAATCATAAATGAACTTGCAGCAGTAGCATCATCAATTCCATTGATACTTGCAGAAACCCTCTTCATACCAGGGCGCACAAATCTGGAAAAATTACCCATGCACCAAAGTTGTTTTGAATCTGAAACAATACCATCGTTTTTAGAATTATTTAAATTGATGCTGCCAGTTGGATCGGTTACATAAACCAATGCATCACTGTAATCAGAAGGGCTTACTGCCAGCCACCACGACCAGGAATTCATATTAGCAAATGCTAAATCATGATGAATTACTTTAGCAACATACAAACCATAATCAATAGACGTGTTCTTTGGATAGCCATTGTATTGTCCACAGATGTCACCTAAGATACCAAACTCAGTTTGCCAAAGACCCAGCGAGGGGTCTGTCGCATTTCTTTTATTTAATAATGCGGTTCGGGTGGTGATTAAATTATTATCCGGGCAGGTGGTAAAATAACTATGTCCTGAAATTGATTTCTCTACATTGGGAATATTTCCAATGTAATTGGCAGAAGCAGTATTGAACCAGTTATAAATTTGGTCGCCCCTGTCGCCACCATAACCAGCTGTAATAAAATTTAATTGAGCAGCTTCTCCGAGAACTATTTTTGTTGAGGCACCTGCCGTTTGTAATTTGGGGCCTAACAATTTGGTTAATGTTGCCATTTCAGTATTAGTTGCTGCACTGCCTTCCTGGCTTGCGTTTGCACCACCCCAGTTCCATTGTGGTTCGTTGAATGGACTCACATAATCAAACTTAAAATGACTGGATACGGTACTTAAAAAAGTTGCATAGTCTGGCATTTTACCTGCCTGCAAATTAAACGAAGAACCGCCACCGCCATGCGCCATTCCATCAAGCGTCATACTCACCGGTGCAGAAACTGCAAATCCATGAATATATTTTACATTCCTTGCTCTCGCTGCATTTAAAAACCATTGAGCGCCTTGTTGTTTAGACCAATCATAAGTGCCATTACTAGTTAAAAAACACTCTTCCCTTCTCCATTCATCCGATATACCACTGGCACTGCCCTGTTCATAACTGCCTGCACCAATATTGAAACGCCACAGTGATAATCCAATTCCTTTTGGCGAACCATCTATTGAGGTATCGGTGCTAAAAAGATAATCGGCGAGTTTATTTTTTTTAGTTACATCGCCCCAGTTGCCAATAAATTTGGTAGTCCAGCAATCAGAAGCACCAAAGCTGTAAATGGTTTGTTTTTCATCATTCAGATTGATACTGATTTTTGTTTTTATATTAAGCAAACAGGTATCCACGCCATTATAAAAGCAAGGATCTGGCGGCGGAGGCAGGGGTGCTTCTTTTTTATTGCATCCCGTCATCACCAGGGAGAAGGCTATTTGCAGCACTATTGATACCATAAAAAAATTATTTTGTTTCATTGTTATTTATAGTTTTTATAGAGATGGTTTTTTTATACAAGGTTTTACATTGACTACCAGCTCCACAATATTTTTTATAAATTTAAAAATACTTCGTTCTGCCCTCGTCATGGTTTTCAACCGCTGAAGGGTTGACGTTTTTACCTTCTTTTAAAAAATCAATATCCATTATTTTGAGTAACCTTACCACCACTTGCTTGTATTACATTTCTTGGTATTGGCCACAATTCGTTTATCCCTTCTTTAAACTCAATCCCTTTGTTCCTGTTTTCCCTGTGCGGCAGGGTTTCTACAGGGTCTGTATTCTGTGTGATATTGTATAAAACGAAAGTGCCTGCAGACCCCATCAAAGTGCTGATTAATTTTTTCCCGTTAACTTTTATGCGCCTTATATCATCCCAGCGATAAGTCCTTTCTGCTGCAAATTCCAACCGTCTTTCATTCCAGATTGCCGTCTTTAATCCATCACCTGACAGGCCTGTTTTTGCTGGCAGATTTACCCTGTTGCGCACGGTATTTAATTGTGTTAAGGCTTCTGCATTGTGTGCGTTAAATGCTGCCGCTTCCGCGTAAATCAATAATACTTCTGCATACCTTAAAATGATTTGATTATAAGGCTGATTACCATAGAAGCCGCCTCTTTCTGCAACGGGCACATACAATTTTCTTGAATGGCGCCCCGATGTATGCTGGTTATTATATGCAGGAAAAATCCGGCTTTCACCAGCTACTGGTTGTCCTTCCTTTACAATCGTATATCCCCTGCGGATTGTATCGCCTTCATTGTTAAAAGCATTTTCAAGATTGCTGGTTAACCCAAACCAGCCCCAGCCACCGTCACTGGTGGCCCACGTCATGGTAGTGGCTCTTGTTCCTGTACTAAATTTTGTGTCAGGCAAATAACCAATTTCAAATAATGATTCATTGCTCCATGGGTTATTTGGTTTCCATAAATCACCAAAGTTTGGTAAAAGGCTATACTTCGCCGATTGAATGACAAGATTGGCAGCAGCTTCTGCATTGGGATAATCTTCCATAAATAAATAGGCTTTTGCCAACATGCCCAATGCCGCGCCTTTCGATGCCCTTCCTTTATCGGGTGCTGAATAAACATCTTTCTCGGGTAATGCAGCCGCTGCTTCTTTTAAGTCTACTACAATTTGTGCGTACACATCTTTTGCGGGCGAACGTGGAATCAACTGGTCACTTGTAGGCAAATCTGTGTACAATACACAATCTCCATAATTCTTTACGAGCTCAAAATAATAATAAGCCCTTAAAAATTTTGCTTCTCCTATAATCCTTGCTTTTAGACCATCATTAATAGGTGCTTTAGGTATTACACTAATTGTATTGTTACAATTTCGTACTCCCTGGTATAGTACTTCATACAAATACCTCACATAAGAATTGTCTGCATTTAAAACATTCGTGAATGCCATAGAGCCAATCTCTGTAGGTCTGTCCTGGTAATCGTTTCCGCCCCATCCATCATCAGTAGAACATTCCAGCATCTGGCGTTCAAAAGGACCAGAGTACCAGTCGGTGCCATCTGCCAAAGCATAGCAACCGTTCACCAGCGCCAGTGCTGTTGGTTCATCTTTAATGGTCTGTGCCTGATCCTGTATTCCATACAATTTTTTCTCAAAGAAATCTTTTTTACAACTGGTTATGCAAAACAGCACTGCTATCCCAGCTAAGCAAACTGTTGCAGTTTTTAAAAAATTATTTTTCATAATTATCTTTTTATTTTTTATTAATTAAAGGCCAATAGCCAATCCAACAGTAATTGTTTTTTTAACGGGGTACTGAGAAATATCTACACCATTTGCATTGATAGGCAAATCTGGATTATAAATTTCCGGATTGATACCGGGATATTTTGTAATCGTAAATAAATTTTGTGTGTTGATATAAATTCGTGCCTTCCTTACTCCTTTAATCCATTTTTCAGGAATGGTATAGCCCACCTGAATATTATTTAACCTGAAGTAATCTCCATTTTCTAAGAACCAGGAACTAAAGCGAAGTAAATCCGGTGTGGCTCCATCCTGCACAAACCGGGGATATAAATTTGTAGAGCCTTCCCCATTCCATGCTTTATTAACAGAGCCAGCCAGCACATTGGCACCAAGTGCTCCCTGTGTTAAAAATTTTTTTGCAAACCATAATACTTTATGGCCAAATCTTCCATAACCTGAAACTGCTAAATCAAATCCTTTATATTCTACTCTTAAGTTTAGCCCCAACTCTAATTTAGGGTTCCTGCTGCCAAGGTATACACGGTCTTTGTCATTGAGTACACCATCCCCATTTGTATCCTGGTATTTAAAATCTCCCGGCTTTGCATTTGGTTGAATCAGGTTGCCTTGTTTATCTGTATAAGCATTTATTTCAGTTTGGTTTTGAAAGATATTCTTTACCTGATAACCCCAGTACTTTCCTATCTCCTGACCTACTTCAGATTTGGTATAAGGACCCTGTAATTCTTCGGTAATCCTGTATGCACCCTGTGCATCGCCCAATACTGGGTCGCCCGTTAAACCATAACTATCAAGATAGGGTGTATTGTGAGATAGATTGGCCGACACATCAAATTTTAATTTGCTTTTTGGTTGGCTTTTATAGCCAATCGTTGCTTCCCATCCTTTGTTTGAAATTTGACCCAGGTTTAATTTCTGTCCGCCGGGTATTCCTAATTCAGGTCTGCCGTTATAATCTGTAAACAATAAATCTTTGGCAGTTCTTTTATATAATTCAGCATTTACATACAATTGATTGCTGAACCAGTAAGAATCAAATCCAATATTTTCGTCAATATCCCTTTCCCATTTTAATTTAGGGTTGGCCGGTCTTGCAACAGTGTAGATAGGATAGCCGGTGCGTGGGTCGCCAAATGTGGCAACATTTACGCTGCCGTAAGAAGGGCTTAAAAAATTAAGATACGATGCAGGGTCGTTCAGTGAACTGTTACCTATCTCACCATAGCTGGCTCTTATTTTAAGATAATTTAATTTTTTAAAGGACTCTAGAAATTTTTCATTCGTTGCAATCCATCCAATTGATGCAGATGGAAAAACAGCATACTTACTATCGTTATAAAATCTGGATGAAACATCCCTTCTTACAATTCCCTCTGCAAAATATTTTCCTTTGTAATTATAATTTAACCTTCCAAAAATAGCTCCCCATGTATCCTGGTATTCATAACCGCCGGTGGAAATATAATCACCCTGCATATAATTGAGATAGTAATAATCGGAGTTCGTTGGGTCCTGGCTTTTATATCTCGCAGCCGAATTTCCAACACCATATTCTTTTCTTGCTTCATATCCTGCTAACAAACCAAAGGTATGGTCGGCGCCTAAGTTATAAGTGTAATTGGCTGTCTGCGTCCATATCCAGTTAAAAGCATTCCCTGAATTACTATAAGCATTGTCAGATTTTTCTAAAGTAGAAACATCGGTTGGGTCAAAGTTTCTATCAAGGTTGCCATTAAAATATCTGGGCGTATACCCGGCACTATAAGTTTGGGTAGTATTGATATTCATCTGGCTCCTCAGGTGCAGGTTTTTTATTGGCGATATATCAATATAGGCAGAACCAATAATGCCAATAGCATAATTTTTATTGAATACTCCTCTCTTTAAAGCTGCAATTGGATTCACATTTCTGTCAATGCTTGTTTGGCTAAACTGACTGTACTTATCGTATTGCGGTCTTGATACATAAATCGGTAAAGTAGGTTCAGTACGCACCACCGGCATCAGGTCACCTCTTCCTCCCGGGTTTTCCCAGCTTTCAAAACGGGGGTTTAATGTAAAGCCTATTTTTAAGTATTTGTTTGGGGTAAAATCGAGGTTTAAACGAGCTAGTATTTTTTGCCAGTAGGCATTGCCGACAGTAAAGTTGCCATCAGATTTCACATACCCGATACTCCCAAACGAGCTAAGTTTATCAGTACCACCTGAAAAATTTAAATTGGCATTGATTTGATTGGCAGCCTTCATGGTAGCATTCCACCAGTCTGTATTGGCAACATTGACTGGTACTACATAAGCAGGATTTCTTCTTTTTTGAATAGCAATATATTCATCTGCGCCCGCCAGCTTTGGGTTTTGATAAAAGGCACTTCCGTAAGACATGTCTGCATCCGTCTGAAACCTTCCTATCCTGCCTTTTTTTGTAGTGATAATAATAACGCCACCCGATGCATCAGAACCATAGATGGCTGCACCAGATGCATCTTTTAAAATATCAATCGTTTCAATATCGTTCAGGTTTACAAAGTTCAAACCTGTTCTTCCCAGGTTAACCCCATCCATAATTACAAGGGGGTCTGTACTGTTTTGTAAGGATGTAAAACCCCTGATTAATATTTTTTGTGTAGGAGGATTGGTGCCACCACTGTTGGTTATTTGAACACCCGAAGCCCTGCCCTGCAACACGGAACCCAGATTGGTGGATGGCATGCCAGTAAGGTCACTTCCCTTCACTGAAGAAATTACACTGGTTACGGCATTTCTTTTTGATTTGCCGTAGCCTTTATCAACAGATACTTCTACATCTGTCAGTTGATTTGCTTTTGGCGACAACACAATGTCCATATTGACGGCAGCGGCTATTTCTTTTGCATCATAACCAAGAGATGTAACCGTGAGTATTGTTCCGGCAACAATATTTGAAATGGAGAAGCTTCCATCTGCTCCGGATGAAGTGCCTTTTTTTGTTCCTTTTTGTAAAATGCTTGCACCACTTACCGGTTCTCCGGTTGTTGATTTCACCAGGCCCTTAACGGTACTTTGCGCCCATGATGCCGCAGCAATGCAACTGCATAAGCAGAGTAATATCATTTTTTTCAAAATATTATTTTTCATAACTATCATCGTTTTTGTTTAAAAATTTTTATTGAAGTTCAAATTTGCAGTTATTGAGATAGCTGTCAAAAGTTACTTTGTAGGTAACAGGTGTGGTAGAAATTGGGATCTCGGCATTTACACCTCCACCAAATACGGTACTGTCAGGATCAGTGGCGTTATCAAACCGCCAGAAATTTGTCCAGCCATTATTGGTGGTAATAATAAACTGCGCAGTATTATAAGTACTGCCGGGAGGTGTACCAACCTTGAGCGTTTTAGTAAAGAGATATGGATTTACGGGGTCTTTATCCAGTAATAAAATATTGGGTAAAGTATTCTGCCAGTTCATATTCGGATTATCATAAAAACCTCTGCCCACAAAAGCTACCTGTGCAAAAGCAACAGATGGATCTGGAGCAGCTAAGGCTGTTGTGGTAAATGTAAGATTCAACGTATTAAATGAAATTTTGTAATACCCTTGATTAGGTAACACAATCGGCAGAGCCTTTGTAAAATCCCCGGTTAGTTTTGAAGCATTCGCAGGATCTATTCCATACATAAATGGTTTTACAGTTGTTTTACTTGGAATAAACCAAACCTGTGAGTTAGACGCTGCCGAATAATAAGTAGCCTCATAATTATAAGATGAAGTCTTTTTGACAAGCATTGGCACACCAAATAAATCACTGGTAAGTTTTGCAGGGTCGGTACTTTCTACCAGATACATTTTTGGGAAATCTGAATTCAATAAAACTTTAAATTGGTTTGATGTGGCATTATTTCCTACGTTTGTTGCCGTTAATGTAATACTATGTATTTTATTTGCTGCGGTATCAGGCATTTTAAATTTATACTTAACATGGTAGCTTTTAGGATTACCTGAATCTGCCAGAGAAACTGTATTGTATAAATACCAGTCATCATACCGGAGCGTAAAAGATTTTAAACCAACATCGTCAGTAAGGTCAGCTTCCATAAAAAAATCAGCGCCCAGTGTGGTTATGATTACGTCATTGCTCATTACTATTTTGGGTGGGTTGGGGGCACTAGGTGTGCTGTCGCTTTTTTTACAACTGCTGATTGTTGAAATAAATACAACCAGGCAAAGCATTGCGGAATTGAAAATATATTTTCTCATAAAATTAGTTTAGTGGTTATTGTTTTATTGCCTGCACTAGATTGGTTTGAGCATCAAATACAAAAAGATAAGTGACCGGCGTAGTGGTAATGGGTATATCTGTATTTACACCACCATTGAACACTGCCAATGCTGGTGCTGTGCCATCATCAAACCGCCAGAAATCTGTCCAGCCATTATTGGTGGTCATAATAAACTGGGCAGAGGCATAGGTGCTGCCAGCAGGGGTTCCTAACTTAAGCATCTTTGTAAATAGAAAAGGATTTACAGGGTCTTTATCCAGTAAAATAATATCGGGCAAAGTATTCTGCCAGTTCATATTGGGATAATCATAAAAACCCCGGCCTACAAAAGCCACCTGTGCCGGTGCTGTTCCTGTTGGCGTGTATGACTCCACGGTATAATTTAACAGTAACGTGTTAATGGTGATTTTATAATAACCTGCGGCTCCCAAAGTAATGGGTAAAGATTTAGTGCCGTCAGTTATTAGTTTCAAAGCATTGTTTGGATCAATGCCCACTGCTATCGGTGTAAAACTTGTTTTGTTTGGTATAAACCTTATTTTAACCCCGGCAGTTTTTGCATAATAAATCATTTGGAAAGTGTGTGAGGCTATTTTATTCATGGGTGCTGGTACGCCGTATAAATTTCCTGCAAGGCTGGACGCATCTGCTACATCTGCTAAATAAATCTTATTAAAATTGAGATCCTGCAGGCCAATCTTTATTTCAATAAAATTGGTAGCGCCTTTACTATCCGTAGCCTTTAAAGTAATGGAATGAATTTGCAAAGCCGCATTGGTGGGAATAAGCACCGGCTCGTTCAGGGTATAGTCATTACCGGACACAGAAATTGTTTTTGCAATATTCCATGGCTGATAAATAATTTCAATTTTTTGTAAGCTCTCCCGAGATGAAACTTTAGCCTGTATATTGATTGTTTTACCGGTGCTGTCAATTATAAAATCAGATACATTGGTAAATGTAATTGACTGTGAAGGGGCTTTTAACACAAATACATCATCAGGGTTTTTTTTGCATTGTACCATTATTATTGACACCAGCAGAAGGCCTGTCAAAATGGGGAGCAATCGTTTTTTCATTATAGCAGTTTTTATTGTTTAAGAAATCATTATTTTATTATCTTTTTTAAATTATTTTCATTCAGATTGGTTACAGGGTTAAATTTATTTCCCCCCATGTATTGCAGCAAACTATATTTCAATTGCGCAGCTACGGGTCGCTTCTCTAAATCATGCTCAATATCCATTGTGCATAAAAGTAATTTGCCTTTGCCCACTTTAGCTTCAATAATACTCGCCATATTGCGGTTCTTGAAAAAATTATCTATATCTCTTAAAACAATAGCAGAAGGATTGATTCCAACACTGTCTAAAACCAATGTGGTAGAATTTTTACACAAATCCCACCATTGCCAGTTGGTATATTCATCCGTAGGAAAATGGGCGAAAGCAGGATGAGCAGGATTAACCAACAACCCCATCGTACCAGGCTGATTGGGAAAATGAACAGGACTCCAAAACACCTGTACAAATTTTCCTTCAACCCCATTTATTTTTTCTTTTGCAGGATTTAGTAAAACAGTTTTGCCTTCATTTAATGCGTTGATTGCTTCTGTATAATCTGCTGTGAAAACTACAGCAGAATTTTCTTGGGGCAATTTTCTAGGATATACCCAAATATTCCAACTGTTAGTGTAATTAGTATTTTCAATACTTACGGTGAGGGTTAACTTTTGTGCAGTTGAAATTTTATTTAATGAAGCAGTAATATTTCCAAGCGTTATTCCATTGCCGATTTCAATGGTTGACGGGGTCCATCTTCCTTTTGCTATAATCTGTTTATCGTTTGTAGCAATTTGCCAGCTTACAGATGCCTGTTTAATAGCGGCTGTACTAAAATTCGCCACTTCAACAGATGCAGAAAAAGTTTCATCATTGGTATAAGTTGCTTTTTGAAATCTTACCAGCGGAACTACCGAAGAGCAAAATTCTCTAAATTTATCAGGTGTTATCAAACCCTTACTTTCCCAAAACGCATCCAGTATACCAACCAATGCAGTTCCCTGCCCAGGGAAATCATGTAAATCCAATAACTGAAAACCACTAATATCGTGGGTTTTCAAAGCTCTTTCAATTTCTTCTTTGTATAACAGTACGGCGAGTTTTCCACTTGCCTTTGTAAAATCATTTGCCAGTGACAGTAAATTCTTTTTTATCAAATCATTTTTTACAGCAATAAAATTTACTGGTTTTAATACCCCGGTATATTTTGAAACCTCCTTCATATTTGGATACACTGCGTACTGACCCACTTCATGTGTAATTAATGGCACAGGCAAACTGTCCATTGCACTCGTATAATCTTTGTTAAATGATGGCGCCTCTGTATCAAAAATTCCCTGCCCACGTACCCAACCTTTTTTAGTGTATTGGGTAATAAAATAATCATCGGCTGGTACAGGCCATTTGCCAAAACCTTCTTCAAAAGTAAAAGTAGTGGTGGTATATAATCTTCTTTTATCAATTGCTTTTAAGGCCATTACTTCATCACTAAGCCATTGCATGTTTCCCTGCATTTCGTTGCCCATGCTCCAAAAACAAAAAGACGGATGATTACCATAATATTGAATTATTCTTTTCGCTTCTGCCTGTAAAAAATTATCAGCTAATTTATCCTGCCCTATTTTATATGTCCACGCCGGCAATTCAATTTGTAAATAAAACCCCAGTTCATCTGCCACTTCAAAAGCCGCAGCAGGCGGGCACCAACTATGAAAGCGCAGATGATTTAATCCATAAGTTTTTGCTGTTTGAAACACTTTTCTCCAGCCGTTTTTTTCCATTGGTGCATGGCCCAGCTTTGGAAAAATGCTACACTCTAAAGTGCCCCT
>NZ_JACMOO010000155.1 GCF_014377975.1 Ferruginibacter sp. | reverse complement strand
GATGTATTTAAGGGTACTTTATTTACAGGGTTACACTGAAACAAAAAAGAGGCAGCTTCCGGCTACCTCTTTTTCAAAAAAAAATATTTTATCTCCGTTCATTGGTTGTATCAAATTCCTTGTCTTTATCATAGGCTCTAATGATTGCTTTTACCAGTTTATGGCGCACAACATCTTCTTCATCTAGTTCTATATGGCTAATGCCATCCACATTTTTTAAAATACGCAATGCTTTTTCAATACCGCTGCGCATATTCTTTGGCAGATCTACCTGTGTGGGGTCGCCGGTGATAATGGCTTTGGCATTTGCACCAATACGGGTTAAAAACATTTTCAATTGTCCGTCGTTGGTATTTTGCGCTTCGTCTAAAATAATAAATGCATTGTCCAGTGTACGGCCACGCATGTATGCCAGTGGCGCAATTTCTATTGTTCTGGTGGTCATATAATAACCGAGTTTATCGGCAGGTATCATATCATCCAATGCATCGTACAATGGACGCAGGTAAGGATCAATTTTTTCTTTCAAATCACCGGGTAAAAATCCCAGGTTTTCACCTGCTTCTACTGCGGGCCTTGTTAAAATAATTTTTTTAACCGATTTATTTTTTAAAGCCCTTACTGCCAATGCCACTGCAGTATAAGTTTTACCGGTGCCAGCAGGTCCGATAGCAAAAACAATATCGTTTTTGTCAACGGCCGTAACCATTCTTTTCTGGTTAACGGTACGTGCCCTCACAGTTTTTCCATTGGGACCAAATACTAATACATCATTGGGATTGCGATCAATAAAGTTGTCTACCACCTGCTGATCATCACCGCCTAAAATCTGCTCAAAATAATTCTCGCTCATGTGCCCGTTCTGTTCAATGTATTGAACAATAAGATCAATTTTTTCTTTGGCATCTACAATCTGTTCGGGAGCCCCGCTCAATTTTACTTGTGTGCCTCTGCTTAAAATTTTTAAAAGGGGAAATTTCTTTTTTAGAATGTCGAGTTTACCATTGTTAACACCAAAAAATTCAATCGGGTTAACTGACTCAAGGTTGATGATAGTGTCTGTCAAAGTGCGTTTGGTTTAAAGTTTTCGAATGAAATTGTGTGGTACTTTTTGTTATTTCCTCTATATTCAAATTTAGTGAATTGCAATTGACAAAAGGTTGGAATACTTATTCACATAATGTTAAAAAAGAAAAAAATAAATAGAATAACCCACGGTGGATTTTTAAATAATTATGCATATTGCTTTTGTGCAAAAACGGTTCTTAATAAAACAGAAAAATGGTCTTTTAGTTTGTTTTGCAATAAAAATAATTTACTTAGCTCAGGATAAATGATATCTACAGGATTAGCTTGGTTGGCTTTTATATAATGCCGTACTACAGACCAGGTATTGAGATAACCAGTAAATTCTTCGGGAATACATTCAAACTCAATTTTAAATTGCGGGCTTTTTTATTTCTTTAAACGGAAAAGGAATGGTTGGATAATTTTCATTAGGTGTCTTCTTTCTTTATCTCGTTAATCATGTATAATCCAGGTATTTAAATGATTGATTATTTTATCGGCATCCAAATTTATTTTAAGCAGGCCATAAGCAATTACGGCTAATAAGCCTCCGTGTTTAAGTGTTCTTTTTACCTCACTGTAAAAGGCTTTAAAATCAAACCAATGTATTTGCCTGGGCCACCGAAATCAAATCAAAACTATTATCACCAAACAATGTTTTTTCAGCAGCAGAAACAGCATACAAAATATTTTCTTATTTAACAGCATGGCTTAACTGCTGTTCACTAATATCTATTGCATGCACTTTATCAAAATGGTTTGCTAAAACTTTTACCACCTGCCCGTTTCCGGTTCCGCAATCACATGCTGCTTTTTTTAAAGATACGAGTGACAAACGAAAATTATATATTTCATCCGGGTAAGGGGGCCTGTAAATAGCGTATAAACTTGACTGGATAGAGAAACTATCCTTCATAGAATTTTTTAAACTTAAGGGATAAAAATAGTGCCGGTATGTATTTAGGTAACGCAGTTTATTTTTAACTGTTCAAAAAAATCCTTCTCTTCAATTTCTTTTACTTCACCGGGTTGCAAATCATTTAATGCCAAATCTTCTATCGATAAACGGATCAGCCGTTTGCATCGGTGGCGCACTGCATCCGTCATTTTTCTCACCTGGTGAAATTTACCTTCTGT
The DNA here is from genome assembly GCF_014377975.1 of Ferruginibacter sp. Classification (GTDB taxonomy): domain Bacteria; phylum Bacteroidota; class Bacteroidia; order Chitinophagales; family Chitinophagaceae; genus Ferruginibacter. The sequence continues at coordinate 6,360 of NZ_JACMOO010000155.1, read as the reverse complement.
TAAAGTAATGGTTAACCAGGTATTGGGCAGGCCTTCTTTGAATTCATTTTCGCGGTGATATAAATTGATTGGTTTATCAACTATCAACACTTCACAAGGGCTTGTGGTGTAGAAGCCTCCACCTTTTACACGGATGGTAACACCCTTTTGTAAAAGTTTCAAGTTGTCTTCTGTAACAACGTCTCTTACCTGCACCAGGTAAGTTCTTTTATGCGGCACTTTACTTTCAAATAATAATTTGGTTACTTTTTTATTGGTGGTTAAAATTAATAATCCTTCAGAATGATTGTCGAGCCGGCCAATGGCATGTATTCCTTCGGGAAATATAAACGGTATATCTTTTAATAAGCCAACGTTATCAGGGCTAACAAACTGCGATACCATATTGTATGGCTTGTTGATGATAAAATATCTATTTGCTGTATAAACCATGTCAGATACACTGTATTAATTGTATCCTTGCAATTTCAATAATTTATTTCAGAAAAAATATAAATTAAATCATCTTGTTATTGTTACAACAGGGTAACTTTTTATGGCTTGTTAAAATTTCATTATTCACAAGGAGCTACACTGTAAGAATGTGTATTTATAAACAATAAAAAAATTATAACACTGGCTTGGTTCAAATGTAGTATAAGCAAGGGTTTAACTGATAATTAAGGTTACCTTCGCCGACAATTTCAGCGATATGACTTTTGATGATTTGAATTTAAATACTCCATTACTAAGCGCATTGGACGATTTGGGCTATACCAATCCTACTACTATTCAGCGCAAGGTTTTTTCTGTGGTAATGTCTGGTGCAGATGTTTGCGGTATTGCACAAACGGGCACCGGCAAAACTTTTGCATATTTACTTCCCTGTTTGCGGCAATGGAAATTTTCAAAAGAAAAAAATCCACAGGTGCTGATTATTGTGCCAACAAGAGAACTGGTAGCACAAGTAGTGGAAGCAGTAAAAGCATTGAGCACCTATACCAGCCTGGTGGTAGTGGGCGTTTATGGTGGCGTAAATATTAATACACAAAAACTAGAAGTAGAAAAAGGGTTGGATGTATTGGTAGCAACCCCGGGAAGGCTGTACGACCTTGCGATGAATGGGGCTTTTAAAACAAAATCTATCCGGCAACTGGTAATTGATGAAGTGGATGAAATGCTTAATCTTGGCTTTAGAACACAATTAAAAAATATATTGGATTTATTACCTGCAAGAAGGCAGAACCTGATGTTTTCGGCCACTATTACGGATGAAGTGGAACAATTGATGGATACTTATTTTAATGATCCGGTAAGGGTAGAAGCCGCGCCTACCGGCACACCGTTGGAAAATATTATACAGACAGTGTACGATGTTCCAAATTTTTATACAAAGGTTAATTTACTGGAATTTTTACTGGCAACTAACATCGACATGAGCAAAGTGCTCGTTTTTGCAGCCACTAAAAAATTAGCAGATGAATTGTACGAACAGCTGGAAGCTAAATATCCGGGAACTGCAGGAGTTATTCATTCAAATAAAGAACAGAATCACCGCTTTAATACAGTAAAGCAATTTCAGGAAGGAAATTACCGCTTTATAATTGCCACCGATATTGTTGCCAGGGGAATTGACATTGCCGAGGTAACACATGTTATTAATTTTGATATGCCGGAAGTGCCTGAAAATTATATACACCGGATAGGCCGCACGGGCCGTGCCGATAAAAAAGGCATTGCCATTACATTTGCAACGCCTGCCGAAAAAGAATCCCAGGCCGCCATTGAAGATTTGATGAAATACACCATTCCTGTTACAGACTTACCTGCCGGACTGGTAATATCAGATGTGCTAACTGAAGATGAGAAGCCAAAGGTTTTTATGAAGATCATTCAGTTAAAGGTTCCTAAAAAAGAAGAGGTTGGCCCGAGCTTTCATGAAAAATCTGCCAAAAATAAAAAGGTAAATTTTATTGTTAGAAAGAAAGACCGGATGATAAAAAAATATGGCAAACCAATTACAAGGGGTCAAAAAAAATAGTTCAATTAAAGAATGCCTTGATGCAAAATCCGGAAAAAAATATACACGATTATAAAAAGTTTGAAAATGTAATCTGGGAAGAGAAGCAGATTACCGGTAAAGATTTTAATCATTGTACTTTTTATAAATGCAGTTTAAAAGGATGTTTTTTTGAGGATTGCCGTTTCGAAAAATGTACGTTTGAAGAATGTGATTTGTCACTAATAAAATTTAAGGACAGTTCTTTCAGCGGGGTGCAGATCAATGGTTCCAAAGCCATCGGTATTGTTTGGTATGATGCAGATAATCCTATTTCTGTAAACTTTAAAAATTCACGGATCAGTTACTCCAGTTTTTTTGGAAAAAACTGTAAGAAGGCACAGTTTATAAACTGCATTGCAGATGAAGTAGATTTTACCAACTGTAATTTAATACAGGCCAATTTTGCCGGAACGGATTTAAAAAATGCCATCTTTTTAAACACCGATATTTCACAAGCTAATTTTGCCGGCGCAGTAAATTATACCATTAGTCTCAATAATAATATTACAAAAAAAGCAAAGTTCAGTTTACCTGAGGCACTTTGCTTTTTGTATAATCTTGACATTATAATTACTGATTAGTAGCACTGTATTTTTCTTCATTGATCTTATAAATCAATCCCGGAAAAATGGTATAACTTTTACCAGTACTATTTTTTTTGAGGCAGGTCAAATGCAATTGCATCATGTTCAAAATGCCCCTTGTGCGATCCGTCGCAAAAAGGTTTGGTTTTAGATAACCCACATCTGCAGATAGCAATTACTTCTCTTCCACCAAGATGATACGCTGCACCATTTTTATCAACCAATTCAAAATCACCTTCTACTTTAAGTGATCCATTATTATTTACAGTGATTTTTGTAGTTGCCATTGAAATTGATGTTTTTAAATTTAAGAGTTTAGAGAATAAAATATGTGATTAGTAAGTAAAGAAATTCTTAAAGTATGTTAAATGAAATTGTCTCTTTATTTTCCAAAAAGAAATGCTTCTCACCACCAGGTAATTAATAAATCAGATGCTTCGTGGAAAGGATTTAATTGGGTACGGTTTGGTTAATATTTACAATTTCTATGTCTGGCTTTGATTCATCGGTAAGGGTTACCTTACCGCGGTTGTTTCTTACAATCCTTGAATATAAAGAAATCTCTTTATCAAATAGAAAACGAAAAAATAGTTTAGTCCATGAAGTGTGGTAAAATAAACTATTATAAAAAGTGGGAGCACCCGACCTTATCTGTGGTAATTTGTTCCAGGGTATGGATGGAAAATCATGGTGCTCATTGTGGTATCCTACATTAAATGCCACTGTGTTTAAAACACCATAATAGCTATAGGTCTCCTGCTCGCCATGGGTTAAATAGTGCTCCTGTATCCACCTTGCTCCTAAAGGATGCAGGCCAATTGAAAAGAAAAAACTCATCAGTAAAAAAGCAAGTGCTTTGGGACCAAGCAAAAAATATACCGCCGCAACAAAAACAATTTGTACTATCCAGTTCAATGCAACCCAACCATCAAAAGGTTTAATTTCTTTTAACCTTGCGATACGGAATATTTGAAAAAACGGGTAAAATAATAACCAGATTACTTTGCCGATAAAATAATTATTGATCAGTTTTGCCTCCCATTTGTTAGGTAAATCGCCATCCAGTTCATGCACACCCTGAAAAGAATGATGCTTGATATGGTATCTTTCAAAAGAAACAGAACTTGGAAAAATTTGAGGAATGTTAGCCAATATACCGGCCAGCCTGTTGGATTCGGGCTTTTTAAATAATAACCTGTGTGCACATTCATGTATCATTACAAACAATGCATGATCTGCAAAAGCTCCGATAAGATAAGCCGCACCAGCCACTATCCACCAGGATTTGTCGGCAACCAGCCAGGCCATGACAATCTGAAATATTACGAGACCAAGGATAACGAAAATTGTCATTGGATTTTTCCCAATCAGTTTTCTTATATTCGGATGACTTTTCAGGATTTCTTTTGTTCTGATGCGATGTGGCTCAGATACGTTTGAGAATACAAATGAATTTTTTGTTGCCATAAAGATTGTATAAATGATATTGGTAAAATGTGTCTCGCTGAGATAAACAGCGGTCTAAACACTTCTCAATTTTTTCATCCGCGAATGTAGTGATTTAGAGTCAATTTTATAAGGTAAAACAGGTTTAAATAAAAGAATTAATAATTTACAGATTTTAACACGTAATAAAGTCTATACAAGATAAAAATTGTAATTTTTATCCATAATAAAAATTATGATGAAATTCATTTCCCAATTATTTTTTTTAATAATTTTTTCTTCCGGTGGTGAAGTTAATGTCGCTCAGGCTAAACAGCCGAAACAGTTTAATGGTTTCTAATTTAGTTATTCAAACGGTTGTACAAAAATACAGATTGATAAAGCGGAACTTCGCAATGATTCATTTTAGTATAGTACGCTAAGCACTAATCAGCGGGTGGTTTGCAGCAATCGGGGTTTGGGATGATTTATTGCTGCAGTTAAAACATCCAGATAATTATCAAGGTTCAATTGCTGCGCAGGTGTTTGCCAGCCTTGCAAAAAGTAGTAAAGACTGGATACAAAAAGATGCCAGCTGTTTATTTGCGTTTACAAAACTTGAGCAGTTTACAACGGGCCAACTATTTTCAACAAATTCAATGGAAAGTATCGGCGAACGATACCGCGTTTCAATAAAAGTAAAGCCTTTCTTTTGAAGGGGTTTAAAGGATGAAGCGCCGAAAAAAATTGTATTTTTATCCGCAATAATATCAGGTAAGTTTTTCAACAATTATATAATCAGTCGAAAGACGAAAGAATAAAAGAGAAAGCCCCTTCATTAATTGCAGCAGAATAAGGACGCAGGTAGCAGCGAAAATATACCGCAATTTGGAAAGGTGTTATTAGTACAACGAAATAATAAAATAGCATACAATAAATCAGGTGTTAGCCATCAGTAATACATTATAGCAATAATCACCATAATCACTTTTATGAATAAATACAGCCGTCTTATCGTTTTGTTTATAAGCCTTTTTTTGTATAGTAAAAGTCAGGCGCAAGTACTGAGCGATGCACTGATGCAAAATCCCTGGAAGGCACAATGGATAACAGCTCCAGGCGTTACGCCCATGAATCAGGGAATAGCCGCTTACGACGCTTCCCTAAAAGAATATGGCGTGTATAAATTCCGTAAAAATTTTGAGCTGGTAGCAAAGCCTGCCTCCTTCGTGGTGCATGTGTCGGGAGACAACCGGTATAAATTATTTGTGAATGAACAGCTGGTTTCGCTTGGGCCGGCAAGAGGAGATTTGTATTTCTGGAATTTTGAAACCGTGGATATTGCTAAGTATTTGCAAGCCGGCAAAAATACGGTAGCAGCATTGGTGTGGAATGATGGCAAACAAAAGCCGGAAGCACAGATCAGTTACCTCACCGGTTTTATTTTGCAAGGCAATTCGGCAACAGAAGAAATATTAAATACCGATAACAGTTGGAAGAGTATCAAGGACAGTAGTTATTCGCCTTTAACGCCACAGGTGCTGGGCTATTATGTAGCTGGGCCGGGCGAACTGGTACAAATGAAATTCAACACCAAAAGCTGGCAGCAAATAAATTATGATGACAGCAAATGGTCATCTTCCAGAACTATTGGCCATGGATTAACCAAAGATGCGGCGAGGGATTCAAGAGGCTGGATGCTGGTACCATCCCCATTGCCACCGATGGAATTAAAAATACAGCGCTTATCAGCTTTGCGAAAAGCCGATGGCATAGAAATACCTGCTTCCTTTCCTGCAATAAAAACGGCATTCATCATACCCTCTAATACAAGTGTAACTTTGCTGCTCGATCAAAGTTTTTTAACCAATGCCTATCCCACATTGCTTTTCAGCAAAGGGAAAGATGCAGGTATTTCTCTTTCTTATGCCGAGGCATTGTATACTCCGGAAAATAAAAAAACAAAATCGGGAAGGGGCAAAGGCAACCGCAATGATATTGACGGTAAGATTTTTATCGGCAAAAAAGACAGTATTCTTGCCGATGGAACCAGTAATCAGCAATATACTTCTTTAACCTGGCGCACCTATCGTTACATACAACTGAAAGTAACCACCAAAGATGAACCGTTGGTGATTGATGATATCTACGGCACCTTTACTGGCTATTCGTTTGTGTTAAAAACAAGTTTTGAATCAGGCAATGATACTGATAAAAAAATGCTGGAGATTGGCTGGCGTACTGCCAGGTTATGTGCCTGGGAAACATATATGGATTGCCCGTACTACGAGCAATTGCAATACATTGGCG
>NZ_JACMOO010000017.1 GCF_014377975.1 Ferruginibacter sp. | reverse complement strand
TTCACCTTAAAACCGTTACCGGTAGAAGCCCAGTTTTCTACCGTAAGCGGTATATCGGTTAGTGATTACGATGGCGATGGAAAGGCAGATATTTTACTGGGCGGTAATTTTTACCAGAGCAAACCAGAGGTAGGTATTTACGATGCCAGCTATGGCTTGTTACTGAAGGGTGATGGCAAAGGAAATTTTAAAGCAATTAGTGCAGAACAAAGCGGAATATTGGTAAAAGGCCAGGTAAGAAATATTACTCCTGTAAAAGCAGGCAAAAAAAATCTGATCATTTTTTCGATGAATAACGAAGCACCAAAGATTTTTGAAACGATCAAAAAATAAAAATAAATTCACCCATAAAGCTTGCACATATGAAAAAAACGTTGGTTAGTTGTTTATTTTTATTTACCTGTGTTTATGCAAATGCGCAACAGGTATAAAAGAATATGGAGCCCTTGTTTAATGGTAAAAATTTTAATGGCTGGTACAGCTTTCTTGGATCAAAAGGTAAGAATAATGATCCTGAAAAAGTATTCAATATTGAAGAAGGATTGCTGCACATTTCAGGAAAAGAGTTTGGGTATATCGCTACTGAAAAGGAGTTTAACAATTTTCATTTGGTGGCAGAATTTAAATGGGGCGTAAAAAAATATCCGCCAAGAGATGCAGATACAACCAAAAGAGACAACGGGATCTGTTATTATATGCCTGCTGATGCCAAAGATACCGTTTGGCCAAAATCAATCGAATGCCAGATACAGGAAGGAGATGTGGGAGACATGTGGCTCATCAGTCAAACCACCATTATGGTGGACGGTAAGCGAAGTATTCCCGAGAATTTTCACAGGATATTTAAGAAAAAAAATGCAGAAAAGCCAACGGGTGAATGGAACCGGGTGGAAGTAATTGCCAACAAAGGAAAAATAACTTATCTGGTAAATGGGGTTGTAGTAAATGAAGGAGAAGATCCGAGTGTAACAAAAGGAAAAATTTTGATACAATCCGAAGGAGCTGAAATTTATTACCGTAAAATTGAAATCTCTGAGTTATGATAGCGGCCCCGCTTACTGTAATGTTAAAAGCATTTTCAAATGATTTTAGTTGATATAACAATCTTACATTGTAAAATAAATTAGGCAATTCTGTAAAAGATAATTTTCAATAACTATATAAAAAAGAAGTTATGCCAGGTGACTCCACAAACGTTAACAATAAATCGGTTACACAAAATACCTACGATGCCATTGTAATTGGCTCCGGTATCAGTGGCGGATGGGCCGCAAAGGAACTTACAGAAAAAGGATTAAAAGTATTGATGCTGGAGCGGGGCCGTCCGCATGAACATATAAAAGATTATGTGTCTGCCAGTAAAAATCCATGGGATTTTCCTCACCGCGGCAAGGCGCCACTGCAATATAAAAAAGACAATCCTGTAATTTCAAGAGATTGGGCTATGTATGGCACTGCTGCGCAGGAAGCCATTTTGGATAGCTGGGTAAATGAAAAAGATTGCCCCTATGTTCAGGAAAAACCCTTCGCCTGGTGGCGCAGTTACCAACTAGGAGGGCGTTCACTTTTATGGGGCCGCCAGAGTTATCGCTTAAGCGATATTGATTTTGAAGCCAATGCAAAAGATGGTATTGCGGTTGACTGGCCGGTTCGGTACAAGGACATGGCTCCCTGGTATGATTATGTCGAAAAATTCGCTGGCATCAGCGGTTCAATAGAAGGCCTGCCCCATTTACCCGACGGCCATTTTTTGCCACCGATGGAGTTGAACATCGTTGAGAAAGATGTAGCCGCAAGAATAAAACAGCAATACAAAGACCGCCACATGATCATTGGTCGCGTAGCAAACTTAACTGCACCTTTGCAGGCCAGAACACAATGCCAGTACAGAAACCGTTGTTGGGAAGGTTGTCCGTTTGGCGGCTATTTTAGTACGCAGTCATCTACTTTACCTGCGGCCACGGCAACCGGAAATTTAACGGTGAGGCCCTGGAGTATTGTTACCAAAATTTTGTACGATAAAAATACAAAGAAGGCAACGGGCGTAGAAGTGCTGGATGCAGAAAATAATAAAACTTACGAGTTCAATGCAAAAATTCTTTTCCTGAATGCCTCAACCTTAAACAGTGCATGGGTATTGATGAATACTGCAACAGATATTTGGCAGGATGGATTGGGCAGCAGCAGCGGTGAATTAGGGCATAACATTATGGACCACCATTACATGCTGGGTGCACAGGGAACAATAGAAGGGTTTGAAGATAAAACCACTTATGGCCGCAGGGCGAATGGTTTTTACATCACCCGCTTTGCAAATTTGTATGGCGATAAAAGAGATTTCTTAAGAGGCTACGGTTACCAGGGAAGCGCCAGCAGGGAAGGCTGGAGTCGTGAGGTTGCAGAATTAAATATAGGCGGAAATTTTAAAGAAGCGCTGACAGAACCAGGTGCATGGAGTATAGGGGCCACCGGGTTTGGCGAAATATTACCTTATCATGATAATAAGATTTCATTGAATAAAACGGTGAAGGATAAATGGGGCTTACCTGTATTAACGATGGATGCAGGATTGAAAGAAAACGAATTAAAGATGCGCAAAGACATCATTAAAGAACTGGTGGCAATGTTTGAAGCAGCGGGTGTAAAAAATGTTACTACCTGGGATAAAGATTATAACATTGGCCAGGGCATTCATGAAATGGGTTCTGCACGCATGGGTAATGATCCAAAAACATCAGTATTGAACGGACACAACCAGGTATGGGACGCATTGAATGTATTTGTAACCGACGGCGCTTGTATGACATCCAGCGCCTGCCAGAATCCATCCTTAACTTACATGGCATTAACAGCAAGGGCGTCGGAGTATGCAGTAAGCGAATTGAAGAAAGGAAATATTTAAAGCATTTGATTAAATTATAATATTAAGGATCGGTTAATTGGGTATTAAGTACAGTCTTGATTTTTTTGTTAGTTTTTTGCACCAAGGTAAAAAAGTAAATAAGTGCCTGCAGCAAGCATTATTTTAGCGAATTAACCACCTCATTAAGATTACAAAGTAGTATAGATTATTTCAAAACAAAATCAATATTTAAACAATGAAACAACACCTATTTTTTACAGCAATTTTGTTGGGTAGCTTTTTAAACATTCATGCACAAAATGCAAAACCCGAAGACACTGAATATTATATGCCCGTGCCAAAAATCATCACACCCGGCAGTGGGTATGGTGTACCGCCTTCTGATGCAATAGTATTGTTTGATGGAAAAAATCTTGATCAATGGGCGCCAACCAATGACAGCACTTCGAATAACAAATGGACGGTGGCTGATAATTGCATGACGGTAAATAAAGCCAACGGCGACTTGCAGACAAAGCGTTCATTTACGGATTTTCAATTACACATTGAATACCGCATTCCCGCCAACGTTACCGGCAGTGGGCAGGCCCGAGGTAACAGTGGTATTTTTTTAGCAGCACTTCCATGGGGAGCCGGCGGTTACGAATTGCAGGTATTAGACAATTACAACAACACTACTTATGTAAACGGACAGGCAGGAAGCATGTATAAGCAAACACCTCCATTGGTAAATGCC
>NZ_JACMOO010000154.1 GCF_014377975.1 Ferruginibacter sp. | reverse complement strand
TGTTTCGTTTAAATTAAAACAGGGAAATGTAAGTACGACAGGTACAAGAATTAATGATACCCGTAAATTAGGACTCACCTTCCGGTATAATTTTGGATTGAGCAAGGCTAAAGAAAAGAAGGAGTTTGGCGCACCGGTTGATAGTAAGGATAACTAAGGAAATAGTTTTTCTGCAACAGCTACACTCTCGGGTTTACCCACATCAACCAAATAATCACCACTGTGGTCGTAACCTGCAATTACATGTTCGGCTGCCAGATCGAGGTAACTATCTATAATGGAAAATTTTCCTGTTTGCTTTATTAACGAAAATACTTCGGGCTGGTAAATCACAACACAGCTATATGCTTTCTCTATCAGGTTTGGCTTATTAATAGCAATTTTCTCCTGCCCTGTTTGTACATTTTTCCAGCCACATAAACGGTTATCGTCATCAAATAACAATACCCTAGATGATTTTCTATTGGTAACACCAAAAGTTATTAAAGGCTTATGCTGCTGATGAAAAGCCATCAGTTTGTTTAAATTTAAGTTGGTGAGGATATCTACATTTAAAGAAAAGAAAGACTCTTTATTTTCTAACAATGCCCTTGCTTTCATCAGTCCGCCACCAGTTTCCAACACATCACGGCTTTCGTCACTGATGATAATATTGCTTCCCCAACCTTTATTTTTTTTTATGGCGTCAATAATCTGTTTCGGAAAATGATGCACATTTACTACCACATCTATAATGCCATATTGCTGCAGGTATTCAATATTTCTTTGCAATAAAGATTTACCATTTACCAGCGCCAATGCTTTGGGGTGGCTGTCAGTCCAGGGTTTAAAACGTGTACCCAAGCCAGCAGAAAAAATCATTGACATCATATGCTCTTCCAGTTTTCTTTATTGTTATGATTTAATTCAACCTTTACGTCAAACTTATTTCTTAAATGCCTTACTAGTGCTTCTGCTGCATATACACTACGGTGCTGACCTCCCGTGCAACCAAAATTTATGGTCAGGTTTTCAAAACCCCTAGCTATGTAATCCTCTACCGATATGTCAACAATATTATACACACTGTTTAAAAATTCAGGCATTTTTGTTTGCTGCTCCAGATAATCTTTTACAGGTTTGTCTCTGCCGGAAAGGGTTTTATATTCTTCTATTCTGCCAGGGTTTAATATACCCCTCATATCAAAAACAAAACCGCCGCCATTACTTGTTTCATCTTTTGGATATCCGGTCTTTATAAACGAAAAACTATTTACTTTTACAACCAACGGCGTATCAGTATTTGCCTTAACGGTTTCAAATTTTTTTACCACCTCATCTGCTACAATTAACTGTAACAGCTTTTCAAATTCCGGTAACTCAACACCAATTTTTTTATGATTAAGAAACCACTGCAAATTATGCAATGCCAATGGTATACTAGTTAAAAAATGTGCCTTCCGTTCAAACAAACCCCTAAAACCGTAGGCTCCTAAAACTTGCAATAAACGAATTAATACATAACCATTGTATTCACTTTCAAAACGGATTTTATCGATTGGTTGTTGTAGTATCGTTTCGAGACAAGTGATATAATATTGTAACAAATTATTTTTCCATTCATTGCTTAATTCTGCTTTGGCCTGCCATAATAAAGAGGCAACATCATATTGCACGGCACCCTTCATACCACCCTGGTAGTCTATAAAATGTACCTGGTCTTCTTTCACAATAATGTTCCTGCTTTGAAAATCACGGAACATAAAATATTTATGATCAGCATTGGATAGATAAGTGCTCAGTGCATCAAATTCACTTATCAGTTTCTCTTTATCGTAGGGAATTTTTAAGGTATCAAGAAAATAATATTTAAAATATAACAAGTCGCTTATGATGGTCTGTTTTCCAAATTCAGCACTGGTAATGCAGTAATCATAATTGAGTCCCTTATCGCCGTTTACCTGCAGGTTAGCCAGCGCCAGCAAACTTTTTTGAAACAATGAAAACACATGATCTGTATGGCCTTCTGTTTCTAGAACATTTAATAAAGACGTTTCGCCGACATCTTCCTGCAAATAAAGTTTTTTATCTTCACCAACTACTAAAATTTCGGGTACCGGGCAAAAGGCATTTTTAAAATGCAGACTAAAATAAATGAACGCTTCATTTTCTTTTACATTATCATTACGGGTAGCAATAAAAGAACCTGTGGCAGTGATGATCCTGAAATAAACCCTATCGCCGCCACTTTGCGGAATTGTTTCAATACGTATAATGGCATCTCTGCAATACTCCTGAAATATGTTGTTTACGTCCTCCATTCTCAATTTTGTGTTTATGATTTTGGTAAAAATAGAATATTTTGTTTATCGGCTAAAAACTGAGGTTCATTTCAAATTATCGCAAGAATTGCCAACCTTTTGCAACCTTATTTTAACTACGTGTTATTTTACAATGTTGGCAACTCCGGAGTCTACATCAATTTGAAATGCACCCAAAAACTACCCCATAAAATAAATTTTTATCAAGGAAGATATATGGTGTTTACATTTATTCCCTTACGAAATAAATACCATTAATTTTCATTTTAAAATATCTCATTACCCATTGTCATTAAAAAATGATACTTTTACTATCTCTGATTTCCTACCTAATTCCTACACAGGTCCTCTCCTTATCTTTTTTACTTAAAAAATAAAATATTATGAAGTTCAAGTTGCCTCTTATACTGCTTTGTGCGGCTACCTGTTTTTTTGTAAATAATTCCCTTGCTCAAAAAAAAATTGTCATTATGGGGTCGTCTACGGCTGAAGGTTTGGGCGCAAGTATTTATCAGTTAGCATGGGCGGGACGGTTAGAAGCAAGCTTTAACCAAAATACAGGAGATGGCATTGATACCATTTTTGTTAATATTGCCAAGGGCGGGTACAATACTTACCAGGAATTACCAACCACCTTTATGCCACCAGCAGGAAGGCCATCGCCAGATCCCTTTCATAATGTAACCAAGGCTTTAAGCAGCAACCCGGATGTAGTTATTATTAATCTGTCAAGTAATGATGTAGGTGAAGGCTTTTCGATAACAGAAACTATGGATAATTTACGGCTGATGAATAACAGCATTACTGCAAGTGGCGCAAAATGTTATATTACTACCAGCCAGCCCAGGAATGACTACACCTTATTACAACGCAAGGCACTACTGGATATGAAAGATTCTATCAATATTCAATTTGGCTATTTTGCCATTAACTTTTGGGACGACCTGGTAACTTCAGATGGTTTGAATATGTTAAGAGCCGACAGAAAAGATCCAACGAGTGCAGTTCATCCGAATGATATCGGGCATGATTTTCTTTTTGGAAGAGTACGAGATAAAAATATTTTTAGCATCATTCCACTTCCTGTAAAACTTACTGCTTTTACTGCCATGGTAAAAAATAATAACACCAATATAAAATGGCATACCGAACAACAAGAGCCTTACACCATTTTTGAAATTGAGAAAAGTGCTAACGGTATAGATTTTGAAATTGCTTTTACTGTGAGTATTGTTGAAGCAAGGCAATCAGCAGACTATGAAGGTATAGATAAAAATACTTTACCAGGTAAAAGTTTTTATAAGATAAAAGTAACTGAAGGAGGCCGCAGCTTTTACTCAAACACCATTACTGTAACCAATAATGCCAGTACGCTAAGTATAATTAAATTATATAAAGACAATAGTTCGGGTAACTTAATTGCTGATATAAATACACAAATAAGCAGGAATGTATTGATCACCATTTACAACATCGCCGGTGCAATAATGCAGCAAAAAAGACAATACATCACTACGCCATCTGCAACAATAATTTTACCTGTTGCAAACTTAGCAACCGGCCAATATTTTTTTAAGGTAAGTTCAGATGATACTAGTTATGATATAAAAAAGTTTATTAAATAGACAATAAAAATTTGCAAAATAACAAACCCAAAAGTTTTCAGCTTTTGGGTTTGTTATTTTATTTAGTTGATGCTGGTAACTCTTTTAAAAAAAGAGAAATAAAATTTGTATTCACCTCTGCAATTAGTGTATGGCTTTATTTTTTTTGCTTCATAAATTTTTAAAAAACCGGAAGTATAACCGAGCTTATTTTAAAGAAGCGCTGCATATTTTATTCTTTCAATTTAAGCATACTAACTTTAAAAACATTTTCATTTTTATTAACAACATAACCCTTTATTTTAACACTGTGTTTTAATTAAGCCCCTTACTTTAGATAAAACAAAACTAACCTTATGTACAAAACATTACTTATCCTTGTATGCTCCTTCTGCGTAATCCAAGCTTTTAGCCAGCAGGATTCTTTACTAAAAAAATTCAAATACCGCATCAACAATTACCAGGCAATCAATTTTAATATTGGAGCTGCAAGCCAGTTAAACCGGTTACCTGTAGTTGCCGGTGCCGTTACTAACAGTTCATCATATGGTAGCTTTGGTGGCGGTTATTATTCAATAAAAAGTACCGATAGAATATTATTAACAACAACGGCATATCTTAACACGGCCTTTCAAAGTGACAGGTATAACAACCCAAATAATGTGAATAAAAGTAATTACCTTTCTGTTGCTCCACAGGTAAGTATATTGAATAAATGGTTTTCGAAAAATAAATTTACAGAGCTTGGAGCATCTATATTTTCAAATACCAACTCTAGTAAAAATACAGCACAGAATATACCCGGATTAGCAAAATATTATCAGGGTCAATATTCATTTGCTATCAATACAGGTATAGGAAAAGGCAGGCTTGAAAACATTACCGATATGCAGAATGCACTGTGGCTATCCAAAGCATTACAAACAGCCAATAGCCTATCCCGGCCGCTAACTGCAACAGAACTGAATGAACTTGGCAGAAGTATTACCACAGCCAACAATACCCGTGTATTAGATGCAAGAAAAAGAACCCTGTTTATCCTGGAAACAGTAGATAATTATTTACAGCAAAAAGGCCTGATCAATAAAACCGACATCCGGTATTTCAGCAACCTGAATGATATTTTGTTCTTTGCATTTAATAGTCAGCGGCTTTCAGGAACAGAAAAATACATCCGTTTTACACCGGGAATTAATCTTTACGGCACCAACCAATCACAAAACTACGACAGTACAAAATTCAAACACCGGCTCAATAACAAATCGTTGCTTTTATCTACAGGCATTAATAAATACACGCCGCAAAATCTTATTCATCAAAATAACTATGGGGCTTCGCTTAAACTTTCTTACAATAATTTTGATATTACTGACAAGGGTTTTACGAGGGGAGTTATTACAACAGATACAAAAGCAAATTCGAATTTTAAGCAAGCCACTGTCAATTTATTTTATGAGCATGCTATTTATCCCAATACAAGAACTAGCATTAACTTTAACCTGCAAACACAAGGTGGTTACCAGGATATTGATAAAGAAACAAGCTTCTTTGGTTCGGTGAGCCTTGTCGGCACACTCAACTATTTTATCAGTTACAGAACAAGGTTAACCGGAAGCCTGAGTACTGCCTATCAAAAGAACGTGTACAGTATTGGGCAATACCTCAATTATTTGCCGGATAATTTACTGTTGTATGCCAGCGCAGGTGTCAATATCAGTTTATAACTGCTGCATATAAATTAAATGCCCAATGGTGAGCAATTTATTTCACCCATTAGGCATTTGCTATTTTATACCATCGGCAACACGATAGTTTTTACTTTTAAAAAAATATTTTCGTTCCCTGTAACAATCTTACACTTGCTGCATCCAATAAATGTAAACAACGGAAAGACCAGGTACGTATCCTTAAAAAAGGAAAATTAAAAGAGATGAAAAAAGTTATGAGCTGATAGGGCAACAGTTTAAAAATTTACAATCTGTAAGCATTTATGCGGCAGAAAGCAACCATTTTATAATGTACGACCAGCCTGAATAATTTTACAATGAAATAGATTCGTTTTTAAATTAAATGGACTGAACCATTTTGCTGCTGCGATAAAAGGTATGCACTGGCAGCATTTGTTCAATAATGATTTTATGGTACAAGAGTGCGACGCCAATAAAGCATCATAGCAGCACATATCCCGGGCCAAAAATATTTGTACCAAAAAAAATTATAATCAATAATTTAAATTAAGAAGTTTTAAACAGTATGAATCAGCAAGATAAATTTACTAACCTGTACGATGAATATGGCGAAGGCATAAAAAAATTATGTCTTAGCTATACAGGTGATGCGGTGCTGGCTCAGGATCTGTTGCAGGAAACTTTTATTGCCGTATGGAACAACATGCAAAAATTTAGGGCCGATGCAAAATGGAGTACGTGGATCTACCGCATTGCTGTAAACACTTGTCTTACACACCTGCGGAAAAAGACTGCCATATTGGTGGACATTGAAACTACTTCCCTGGCGATGTTGCCCGATGATGTAAATACAAAAGAACAGGAAGTACAACTGCTGTACAAAAGTATTAGCCAGTTGCAACAAACGGATAGGCTTATTATTACCCTGGTGCTGGAAGACAAGCCTTATGATGAGATTGCTTCCATTACCGGGATTACTGAAGCTAACCTCCGTGTAAAAATTCACCGCATTAAAAAACAACTCACTCAAATATATAACAGCTATGCAGGACTTTGATTCATTAAAAAATATGTGGCAGCAACCAGCAAAAGCTGGTGAAGCGAACAAAGAAATAATTAACAATATAACCAATACAACTACTACAAAAATGAAATTACAGCAACCACAATTACATGGTGCCATTGCACTAACACTTACGGCCTCATTTATTGCTTGCCTTGCCATATTTGGCAACCTTGCTTTTAAACACTGGTACACTTACGGAGGCATGGTACTGATTTGCATTGTTTGTATTGTGCAGGCAGGGTTTATGTATGCAACTTTACAAAAAATAAAACGCATTGACGATACGGTTGAGCCGGTAGCACACCTGCAACAGTGGGAGGCATATTATGACCTGAGAAAAAAGCAAAACCGTTGGAACATGCCTGTGTATTATCTACTACTGAATATAGCTATGGCAATTTATATGGTAGAAATTTTTACGGACCGGCCAGTTGTAAATGTGTTACTATTTATTGGGGTATATGTTGCATGCATGCTTTTTGCCTATTTCTATCTTAGTAGAAAAAACATTAAAAAGGAAGACAAACGTTTACAAACAATCATCAACGAACTGAAGTTGATTGAAGGACAATTGAAGAAAGCTAATTAAAAAAACACCCGCTACTATTTAAACAACGGGTGTTTATAAATTACAATCCTATTCACCAATTATTTGATTGTTGCGTTTCCTCAATTTTCCTGGATCATTCCCGTCCATCTGAACAATGGCCAGAAAAAATTTACCAAGTTTACCAGTTAGGCTAGAAACAACGTTTGTTTTCTACGGGTTTGCGGTTCGTACGGGAATCGAACCCGTTACAACAGATCGACAATCTGTGATGTTAGCCGTTACACCAACGAACCATTTATTTTTTTAAATCCAGTAGAGCGGTTCATTCTCCCATTAAAAAGAAGTGGATTTAAAATTGCGCCCCTGTTGCATCTCACAGGGAACGCTACTCCTCCTTTGACATCTCTTTATTTTTTTATTTCATGTAAATTTTTCCAATTGCATGATGATCATCCTGAAAAGAAAAATGGCTGCAATAATTTTCATTGTTTATTTTTTTAAACCTGCGCCCAACAAAAAGCCCGGTAAGATTTTTAATCTGACCGGGCTTACACACTAAAAGACTTTTGCCTGTTAGGTTTGCGTAAAACACGGTCGTTTATATGGGTCATCATTACACACGCTAATACCACAATACAGATGAATACTATCTGTATTAAAATTGAAGCGATTGAGTGACTGATGTAATTTCCTTTTTATCATTCCTAATTTTTTAAAGCGATGAAGCCATTATTTTTATTGCATAAAAAACCCCAACATTTTGTTGGGGCCATATTGTAGTCAGTTAGTTTGGTAACTAAGGTGTAATACAATTTGCCCCTGAAAATGAATGATCCGTAACCGGAGTAATCCATTTTTGTATTGCTTTATTTTTATTGCGTAGTAACATTTATTGTTGTTGGTTATAATTTTTTTGCGATGCAAAGATGAAATTATTTTTTTCATTCTGCCAAATTTATTTTAAAAATATTTTAATTGATAAAAAAACCAATCGGCTGAAGTAGCAGTTAAATCAATGGTTTAAGAGGATAAAAAATTTTTTCGGCCAACACAAAATATCATTCGTTCATTATACATTTTCATTTTAAGTAAAATTGTAAATAAAAATATTGCATCTGTCTATCCCAAAAATTTTTGTAATAAACTGATGATTATTAAATAAATAATTATTGCAAAAAAACTAAGTTTTACACAAGTTGCGCAACGCCTTGCAGCATTACATTTTACTACTTTAAATTACACATCAAATTAAAAAATGAAAAAGAAAGCCAGTAACAAAAAACGTCCTCCTATAAAGATCAGGGTATCACATACACGCAAACCTGCTGATATGAGTGATGTGCAATGGCAAATAATTTTACGTCAGCAAATTGCAGAAGACGAAAATTTCAACATTCAAAAAATAAGTGAAGGTGCAGTTTTTGCGGACTACAAAGTGGAAAATATCAAAACAGCTTCTACCTACAAAGTAGCTTTACGCAGTGCCGATAACTCATTAAATTTTTGTAGTTGCCCCGATTTTAAAACCAATCAATTGGGTACCTGTAAACATATAGAAGGCGTATTGCTCAAAATAAAATCAAAGCCTGCTTTAAGAAAACAACTAACGGTTCCATACACGCCACCTTACACCTCTGTTTATCTCGACTACAGGGGCGAACGAAAAGTAAAGCTCCGCATTGGAACAGAAGAAACAAATAAATATAAATTGATAGCCAACAACTTTTTCAATAACAATTTAGTGTTACTGGAAACTGCATATTTAAAGTTTGAGATGTTTCTTCAAAAAGCGCATAAACTACATCCGGAATTCAGGTGCTATGAAGATGCGCTTGAGTTTATCATTCATGAAAGAAATAGTCAGCAACGTAAACAGATCGTTGCCGAAAAACAAACAGCTTTATTTAAAGATATCAGCAAGGCCAAATTATTCCGCTACCAGGAAAAGGGCGTTTTGTTTGCAGTAAAAGCAGGCCGGTGTATTTTGGCAGATGACATGGGGCTTGGTAAAACACTGCAGGCTATTGTTAGTACAGAGGTATTGAGAAAACAATTTAACATCAGCACTGCCATTATCATTTGTCCTACCTCGTTAAAATACCAATGGAAAACAGAGATAGAAAAGTTTACCGGCAACAAAAACGTGCATGTGATAGAGGGGAATATTCTAACAAGAAAAAAGCTATATAGTGCAAATACTGCAGACTACATTATTGTAAGTTATCAAATGGCGGCAAACGATTTTATTCACCTCAATAACATGCAGGCGGATGTATTAATTCTGGATGAAGCACAACGCATTAAAAACTGGAAAACAAAAACATCCATAGCAATAAAAAAAATTAAAACTACCTACGCATTGGTGCTGACAGGTACACCGGTAGAAAATAAAATTGAAGATCTGTACTCGTTAATGCAAATTGTAAATCCTTATCTGCTTGGTTCGCTGCACAATTTTTTATCAAAGCACCAGATAACGGAAGAGGGTACTGATAAAGTAATTGGTTATAAAAATTTGAATGATGTGGGTGCAGTATTACAAGATGTAATGTTGCGCCGTACCAAAGCTGAAGTGCTAAAAGATTTGCCTAAAAGGATGGATAAAAATCTTTTTGTACCCCTCACAGAACAGCAGTTGGAGTTACACACAGAATATGCAGACAATGTTGCAAAGCTGGTACACAAATGGAAACGCATGCATTTTTTAAATGAGGAAGACAGGCAAAAATTATTGATGTTGTTGAACATGATGCGGATGGTGAGCGACACCACTTATATCATTGACCAGGAAACCAACCACCAGACAAAATTGGATGAGCTACAAAATATTTTAGATGAAATACTGGCAATGCCGGATGAGAAAGTTGTAATCTTTAGCCAGTGGGAGCGCATGACAAGATTGGTAGCAATTATTTTAAAAGAAAAGAATATTGGATTTGAATATTTACATGGTGGCATCCCTGGAAAAAAGAGAGGAGCTCTTTATGAAAATTTTACAAACGATAAAAATTGCAAAGTATTTTTATCAACCGATGCCGGTGGTGTAGGGCTCAATTTACAATCGGCGGCTTACATGATAAACCTTGATATTCCCTGGAACCCCGCAGTGCTGGAACAAAGGATAGGCCGCATTTACAGGCTTGGGCAAAAGAAAAATGTGAGTATCATTAACCTTGTTTCGCAGGGCAGTATTGAGCACCGCATGCTGGATGTATTGAAATTTAAAAAGGGCATAGCAGCAGGTATTTTGGATGGCGGCGACAACGATATTTTTATGGGTGAAAGTAAGTTTAAGCAGTTTATGAAATCTGTAGAATCCGTTACTACAGGGCTTACGGATAAACCAGCCGGTTATAATGTAAATGAGGAAAGAGAAATTGAAAAGCAAATGGCTGTAACCCCTAACGGCAATATCATAGAGGTAGAAGTAACTGAAGAAGAAAATATTTCAGCGGAGGAAAAGAATGTAGTAATTGAACATCAAACAACAGCCACAGTAAATACTACTGCAGCTAAAACTGTTGAAGAAGAAGTGCTAGAAAAAGGAACCGGCTTTTTAGAAGGATTATTAAACATACTAAGCAATGCTGAAAGTACACAGCGGCTTGTAAATAAAATTACTGAAACAGATGCTGTAACAGGACAGACCTATTTAAAATTACCTATTGCTAATACAAGCGTGGTAGAAAATGCATTAAAATTATTAAGCGGTTTGTTTGGTGGGATGGGTAAAAAATAAAATTATTTATTGATCAGAAATTATTCGGATGATACATAAATTATCTTTTTGTTACAGGCAGAAGTTCCTTGATTAAGCTTCATTGGCGACGCTCCGTTCAACAGAGAATATTTATTGAGCATGCTCACCAAATAGAGAAACGTATCACTTTTGATCCTTGTAAATCAAAAGTGGTACGTTTAATTTACAAGGATCAAATAAACTGCTTAAAACTTATGCCTTCAATTTCGGATGAATAAATATACCAATAGCCAAAATCATTGTCTCTTTAAAAGCATACATGTCAGTTACCGGAAAGATGGACTTTTTTATTGTCTGATGTTAAGGCTATATTATACATTGCGCCTACCCCGTTTGTATATTCATGTATGGGTATATGACTGAAGAAGTTATTAGTGGATTTAGAGAAGAGGCAAAAAAATTTATAACGCATTGCTAAAATTTTAGTATCCCCTTTTTAGAAACCATACTTCTATTGCTTCTCCACCAAAAACCGCCAATACCTTTTAGGCATGTGGCGTATATGCAGCTTCATATTTTTGCGGGCTTGTATGTTTACGCTGCTAAAATATTGCTTCCATAATTGCTGGTAGAGTTCTTCTTTTTCATCATGCAGAGTGGCAAGATTTTGTTCGTTGTTAAGGTCGGCTTCAAAATGCATTTGCACTTCTTCTATGTTTTCGCCATTGTAGTATAAACCATATTTTCGAAGCCCATCATAAATGAGCCAGCGCTGGTCGGCATAGCGTTCCCGAAAGTGTTTGCCTATCAGCGGCAACACATTGTAATCCGGCTGAATAATGCAATAATACAACTGATCTTTTGTTAGCTGAAAGCGCACAAAAGCTTTCATACGATGTTTCTCCCGATTTACTTTTTTGCTGGTTTGCTGTATCAGCAATACATCTGCATTGGTATAATCGTTTTCAATGCTAATGCTGGATTGTAAGGCGTATTGTATAAACCGCAGCAGCACATTTTCTATCTCCTTTATTTCTGAGAGATAAACATCGTACAACTGACTGATTGTTTTTAAACTTACAATGGCTTTTATTTTTTGATACACCCGTGTACTCTTTTCAACATTGGTTATCACGATATGGGTTTCACCAAACAGGCTTCCGGTTGTTGCAGTTTGTCTTGCTATAAAAGGTTGAGGCAATTTATATTCGTAAATCTCAAACACCGCTGTCAGCAAGCCTTCAAAGCTGCCATCATACACAACAACCGTCATTAAAATAATTTTAATTGAGGTGAAAAATTGGGTTCGTATTTACTGTTGCCTTCTTTTAAAATAAAAGATTTAATCTGGTTTGGCTGCCAGTCTTTTTTTTCAAAATCCGTATCGCTGCTAATAAAATATTTTGCTCTGTTATATGCAATACCCAGCTTTTGTAAATGCGTACTGTTAAGCCGGCTGAACTTTCTTGCGGCACAAATTTTTTGGGCAGATTGAATGCCGATGCCTGGTATTCGTATAATTACTTCATAACCGGCTTTGTTGATATCAACGGGAAACAGTTGAAGGTTTCTTAACGCCCAACTAAGTTTGGGATCAATGTCTGTATCCAGCAACGGATTTTCACGGTTCACAATTTCGTGAACTTTAAAGTCATAAAAACGCATCAGCCAATCGGCCTGGTACAAACGGTTTTCACGAATCATCGGCACCGGCGTACCAATGGCAGGTAAACGATTGTCGTTACTGATAGGTACATAGCCGGAGTAGTACACCCGCCGCATGTTGAACTTTTTATAAAAGCCATTGGCGAGGTATAAAATTTCCAGGTCGGTTTCCGGTGTGGCGCCAATCACCATTTGTGTGCTTTGCCCTGCTGGCGCAAACATGGGCGTGCTGGCAAATAATTTTTTTTCTTCCTTGTTTTGAATGATGGCATCTTTCAGAAACTGCATTGGTTTCAGCATGTCTGCACGGTTTTTATCAGGTGCCAGTAAGGCTAAACTTTTCTCTGTGGGCATTTCAACATTAATGCTTAAGCGGTCGGCCCATAAGCCTGCTTCCTTTACCAACTCATCACTTGCACCGGGGATAGTTTTTAAATGAATGTAGCCATTGAATTGATGTTCTGTTCTTAATTTTTTTGCTACCGCTACCAACCGTTCCATAGTATAATCTGCATTTTTAAAAATGCCAGAACTTAGAAACAGCCCTTCAATATAATTACGGCGGTAAAAATTAATAGTAAGGTCTACCACTTCCTGTATGGTGAAGGCGGCACGCTTAACATCATTGCTTTTACGGCTTACGCAATAGGCGCAATCAAAAATACAATGGTTGGTGAGCAAAATTTTAAGTAATGAAACACAGCGGCCATCTTCGGTATAGGCATGGCAAATTCCATTGCTGGCATTGCCCAAACCCTTGTTGTTATTTTTGCGGTTGCTGCCACTGCTGGCACAACTTACATCATACTTGGCTGCATCTGCAAGGATGGATAATTTTTCGGTGATACGATCACTCATTGGTATTGTAGTTTAATAGGGGAGCGTCAAAAAATCGGGGTTATTATATGGATGGTTGTCAAGTGTACTCATTGAAAGCCGGAAATCGTTGTGCAGCCATTCATCGCTTTCTGCCCATCTTTGGGAACGTACAATAAAAGCAATTTCCCAACTCTGGCTTATGATAATTGTCTGCTCTGTTAAAAATCCCAGGATAAAATTTTTAAGCCGTTCATCAAAAAAGGGGATGGATAAAATGAAGTCTGCGATCTCTTCATTGGTGGCATATAATAATGGCTTTATTAATAATTCGGCTGTGGGTAAATTACGCCGTAAACCAATTGTTTGGTTTACACGACGTTCGATGATGTTGATTAAATATTCTCCGGTTACTGCTATCATGGTTATAAAAATCAAAAGTGAAAAAATTGTTTCAATATGGAAGTGTTAAAAAATGCTTGTTTTTGTTGATGCCGCTGGTATGGGCTTCGCTTAAAAAATAATCATTGCCATGCAGCCATTCAAAACTTTCTGCCCACAGTTTTGTATTTTTTATAAATTCGTTTTCCCAGCTCTGGCTGATGATGATGGTGTTATCGGCAAGGTTACCCAGCAAAAAATCTTTCAGTTTTACATCGAAGTAAGGAATGGTAATAATAAAATCCAGCACCTCTTCATCGGTAGCACCGGGGTAAGGTTCGTTGTCAAACTGCTGCTGTTTCGACTCCCTGTATTGGTCAATGTTTTCGCTGGCTTTTTTAAAAATAATTTCTGCCAGGTAGTCTTTTGTTACTGAGTTCATGTTGCTGATTTTTATCTTTTAAAATAATTTTCCCTGTTCACCCGGCCGTTTAAAAATAGTTGTATTCAGGCTCCATTCTTCCGCATTCATGTTATACAACTTGCCATATTTTTTATATTGCTGCGCTACCATTTGTGCAATGTGCCCTTCGCCCCGCATGCGTACACCCAAGCGGGTATCGTTTACCTGACCATCATGACTTTGCTCAATCAGGTGCCACACTTTATCTGCATGGTTGGGAAAGTTTTTAAACAACCAATCGTGAAATAAAAATTTGATGGCACCATTTAACCGGATAAAAGTATAGGCCGTAAACGTAGCGCCATTGTCAGCCGATGCTTTCATAATGCGTTGCATTTCATGTTCGTTCAGGCCGGGTATCATAGGGCCCATCATTACCCCCATACGCACACCGGCACTGCTGAGTTCATTGATCACTTTTAATTTTTGTTTGGCGGTAGTGGTACGTGGTTCCATGATGCGACGCAGGTCTTCGTTAAATGAAGTGATACTTACCATGGCCGATACGATACCCTTCTTTGCCATGTCCTGCAACACATCTTTGTCCTTTAGTATCCTGGAGTTTTTAGTAAGGATGCCTACCGGCTGGTTAAATTCATTGCATACTTCCAGCAGGCCTCTTGTTAAGCGGTACTTTTGTTCGGCTGGTTGATAGCAATCGGTGTTACCGCTCAGCATAATGGGCGTTGCGTCCCATTTTGGATGCATTAAAAATTTACGCAGCAATTGCGGTGCATTTTTTTTGATGATTATCTTTTGTTCAAAATCAAGCCCGGCACTGTAGCCCCAGTATTCATGTACATTACGGGCATAGCAGTAAATGCAGCCATGCTCACAACCGGCATAGGGATTCATGCTGTAGCTCATGCCTACGTCTTTACTTTCTACTTTGTTTACAATGGTTTTGCTTTGCTGCTCTATGTATTGCGTGCGGATATCGCCTTCTTCCCAATCGTCGATGCCTTCAATGTGTTCCCTGGTAGATTCATTTTTGAGGAAACGGTTTTTGGTATTGTACTGAGCGCCACGGCCATGGATGTATTGCGTTGATTCTTCTTGTGGGGTTACTGATACTTTGTGGTGATCTTGTTGGAGTTTTTGGTGCCCCTGCCCGTTAAAGAAAGATGTTGATTCGTTTTCCATGCTGTTGTTTTTTAATTGTAAGTTTTTTTATTTTAGTTGGAACATTCGTTTCACCTCATCCTCCTTCTCCTTCCCCATATGGGGAAGGAGCGGTGCTTTATAGCTTTAATAAATATTTTATCTTCCATTTCTTTATTTGTTCTTTAATGAACAAGCCCCCACGAAACCATTACCCATATTTAATTGCAGAGATTCACCTCATCCTCCTTCTCCTTCCCCATTTGGGGAAGGAGCGGTGCTTTATAACTTTAATAAACATTTTATCTTCCATTTTTTTATTTGTTCTTTGATGAACAAGTCCTCACGAAAACATTACCTATATTCAATCGCAGAGGTTTACCTCATCCTCCTTCTCCTTCCCCTTTTGGGGATGGAGCGGTGCTTTATAGCTTTACTAAACATCTGTTCTTCCATTTTTTTATTTGTTCTTTAATGAACAAGCCCCCACGAAAACATTACCCATATTTAATTGCAGAGATTCACCTCATCCTCCTTCTCCTTCCCCATTTGGGGAAGAAGCGGT
>NZ_JACMOO010000153.1 GCF_014377975.1 Ferruginibacter sp. | reverse complement strand
TTTATTTTACTGCTATCTATCCAGATTTTTCTTCTAAAAAATATAGGATATTACAATCTGAGTATACCATATTTATACATTCTATTTATCTTATTGCTTCCATTTGGAACACCTAACTGGTTTCTTTTTTTCCTGGCGTTCAGTATCGGTCTCTCAGTTGATATTTTTAACGACACTTTAGGACTGCATGCATTGGCATGTTCAATTCTGGCATTTGTAAGAATTATATTTATTAGTCTTACAGTTCAGAGGGATGGCTTTGACAATGAACCAGAACCCCGGCTCGGGATCATGGGATTCCGATGGTTTCTCTTTTATACAATCATCCTGGCATTTTTCCACCACCTTGTATTATTCACTTTTGAAACATTCAGGTTTTCAGAAATCGGATATACCTTAATCCGGGTAGTATTGAGCTGTCTGTTCAGTACAATTTTAATTCTTATTGCAGAATTTGTGTTTTATCGTAAAAAAATACGTTAAGCTCTCCGACTATCAGGTTTACGTTCTTTACTCATTTCAGGTATATAATGTAATCCGGGAGTTAAATAATGTAATAGTATGAGCCTGGAAAACCTATAGTTAAATGGCGCGAGTATTAATACCACTGGAAAAATAACCGCCATGTAAAGCCATGGATTTTCAGTATTTCCTGTAATAATATAAGTTAGCATACCTGCAAGTATCATTTGTACAACGTTAAAACCATAACTTACAAACATCGCAACATAGAAATATCCGGGCTCACGTTCAAATTTAAGATTACAATGAAGGCAATTTTCATGCATTTTTTGTGCCTTAAAACCATACATGGAATTAATGAAAACATTTCCCTTTCTGCATCTGGGGCATTTTGAATTGACAAGAGCATATAATTGAGGGACTTTATGACCCTCTTTCAGGTTTTCGGAAATCATATGCAAATTTACCTATAAGAAATTGCAAACTGCATATTCTTAACTAATTTAAGGACGACAATTTTATGTATCCTTCAGACTGAGAGAATTAATAATTTACTTGTAAGCTTTGTTAAGATCCCTCAATGCGTTCGGGAGAACAGGATGAGAAATCTGTGATTGCAAACCAATAAGGAAATTAATAATCAACTAAGCTTTCTTAAACCCTTATTGCGTTTGAAATGAGATATGGATTGACCTGCTGTTTATAAAAAAAATGATGAAACTTATCAAAATATTAAACGTAAAGAACTGTCAGGACTATCAGTACTACTATTGACAGTTTTCGCATGTCATCCTGATCATAGTAAAGACTATTAGTGAACTTAATATATGCTTTAACTAGAATGTCTTCATAAAGAGTATTGAGGCTGATAATTCTTTATTACTTTTACCGTCTGAAATTGACGACATAATAGAATTTTTGATTCCTCATTACGTTTAACATATTCAAGAATTTAAATAAAACCCAAAAATTTAGCAGATCGATTAATGAATAGTTTTTTTGCAAGAAAATTTGTTGTTCAGGGGATTTTCATTGTCATTTCTATTATTTTGCTGATGCGCCTGTTTTACATCCAGGTTATAAGCGATGAGTATATCCTGTCAGCAGAAAATAATGTAATTAGAAGACTGCCGGTTTACCCTGCAAGAGGAGTAATCCTTGACAGAAATGAAAAAATTCTGGTACAAAATGAGCCGGTTTATGATCTTATGGTTATACCACGT
>NZ_JACMOO010000152.1 GCF_014377975.1 Ferruginibacter sp. | reverse complement strand
TTTTAAAACGTTTACTAAATTCAATCGCATTTATTCCTTTGAACATAACTAAATAATTTAGAATAAAAATACTAATTTAATTAGTTAAAAACAAACTCTATATTTGAAATGTGAACGTTCTACTTAAACCTATAAATTTATTTTAAAGTAGTCCGCTCGCTCATTTTGGAAAAAGTGAAGGTAGAAAAGTGTTGTTAACTTTGCCTTAACCCAGCTCTGCTGATGACAAACCACTTTCAAATAAATTACTTCTTCGGGGTCAACACTGAACCGGGAATGGTTTAAAAAATATGAAGCTTTACTGTACTGAAATTATCAGCTGCAATCATTGATAATTCAGGCGGAGGCGAAAAGAAAAAATCTAAAATGTATGAGAGGTTGTAGTAAAAAAGCAGCAGCAATTTTCGTTTCAAATTTTGGCAACAGGAAATCAATGCTGTCTTATTAAATTCAGATTTAATTGAAAATCACAAATAAATTATTTGTTTGGCAATTTGGTTGCCACAGGTTTAATAAAAGAAAATTACATTAGAAATAAAGAAGCGCAATTGATTGTGATACCACCGGTAAAGGACTGGTAGATTTAATAATTTCAGGCTGGTAAGCCAATGCCGGCATTGGGAACGACAGACAACAGGAAATAGACCTGCAGCTATTTTGCCTCCCGATCGGTGGCTGATTTTTATTATTATCAACAGCAGCTGAAATACCGGCCCTGGAAGTAGAAATAGAAGCCAGTCTTAAATTTTCTGTATTGTAGCAATCTATCATTAACTTGGGCAAACATTTTTAAATTGCTCAAAATCGATTGCTATCATGAATAAAATTGCTACTTTTTTATTGTCTTCCCTATTAATAAACTCCGGAGTTTTTGCCCAGTTAAGTAAAGACAACCTGACTGTGGTAAAAACAGTGAACGGAAAACTTGAAGGAACGAATGAATCGGGAGTTATGGTTTTTAGGGGAGTTCCATTTGCCGCACCACCCGTTGGTAATTTTCGATGGAGAGAACCACAACCTTTAAAGAACTGGACCGGTATTCGCACATCAGATAAATTTGGTGCCCAGGCTATGCAATTGAATGTATTTGGAGATATGAACTTTCGCTCAAATGGTATGAGCGAAGATTGCTTATACCTGAACATCTGGACACCTGCAAAAATCAGTATAGAAAGACTGCCTGTACTGGTCTATTTTTATGGCGGAGGATTTATTGCCGGAGATGGATCAGAACCGAGGTACGATGGCGAAGGCATGGCCCGGCATGGCGTAATTGCCATTACAGTAAATTACAGGCTGGGTGTATTTGGATTCTTCTCTTACCCTGAACTGACCAAAGAATCACCCCATCATGCATCAGGCAATTATGGATTACTTGACCAGGCGGCTGCATTAAAATGGGTGCAACAAAATATTGCTGCTTTCGGCGGCGACCCAAAAAAAATAACCATCGCAGGAGAGTCTGCCGGATCGTTTTCTGTGAGTGCCCAAATGGCCTCCCCTTTGTCTAAAAATATTATTGCGGGTGCCATCGGCGAAAGTGGATCATTGCTTAATCTAACGCCCACTGCTAGTTTGCAGCAGGCTGAAAAATCAGGAACCGATTTTGGAGAAAAGATTGGCAAAAAATCACTGGCAGCTTTACGTGCTATGCCAGCAGGTGAATTGCTAAAAGCCACTGCAAATTTGGTTCATGGAAGTTTTCCTGTTAATGTGGATGGTTACTTCTTTCCAAAATCACCGCTTAAAATTTTTGAAGCCGGTCAACAGGCTTCCGTGCCCTTGCTAGTAGGATGGAATTCACAGGAAATGGATTATAAGGCGATATTGGGTTCCAATGCGCCTACTGTTGAAAACTATACAAAATCCGTTCAAAAATTATATGGCGACAATGCGGAAGAAGCTTTAAAAGTTTATCATGCTGCTACCGATGAAGACGTGATAGCGACGGCTACAAACCTTGCGAGTGACAGGTTTATTGCTTTTAGCACCTGGAAATGGAGTGATGTACATAGCAAAACCGGGGGCACACCGGTTTACCGCTATCTTTTTGAAAGACCACGGCCAGGCATGCGCCCCGAAATGGGCAATGCAGTTGCTGGTTTGGCAGGTGGTACAACAAAAGATAACAATGCAGAAAAAGCACCTGCAACATCAGCAGCAACTGGTGCAGTGCATTCCGCAGAAATTGAATATGCTTTGGGAAACCTGCCTACAAACCGGGTGTACGACTGGCAGGCCGAAGATTATCAGGTGTCTGCTGTAATGCAGCTATTCTTTGCCAACTTTATTAAAACGGGAAATCCAAATGGCGCGGGTGTACCTTTATGGCCTAAGTTAGCCATCAATAAAACAGCAGCAGTAATGCATATTAATGTTGATACCAAAGCTAAGCCTGAGCAACATGGAGATCGATATATATTCATGGATAAGCTTACTAAAAAATAAAAAATATTTTCTAAAATTCTGTTTGTAGAACACAGATACTATTTAATAGCCAAGGTTAATACTTAACATTGATTACCCTGCTGACTCGTAAACTCAGCAGGCAATTTTCTCATTTCAATCCAGGCGTGTTAGTGAGGAGGAGCCTTTCCTTTGCAGACTTAATTATCAGCCAATTGTTTTTAAACGCATTAAAAATCTTAGGTTTTTTTAACGAAAATTTGCGGGATGATAAGCTACTGCACTATCAATAAACCGACTAATAAGAAGAGGTTGCTGCAAAGGAAAAGTATTTCGGAATAGACTAAAAAGAAAGTGATTTTTATGTTAGCTGGGTCTTGTTTAATAGTACACTGACCCTGTGCCAAATATAACTACCAGGCAGCCATGCTGGCTAAAAAAGCAGGCTACCGTTGCAGCAGTTTGCCCGGCAGCATTATAAGGCTTTTTAGCAAATTAAATATGCCGTCCACAGCTATGCCGAGTAATCTAAATGGAAACGTGAGTATCCAAAAAATGGGATACAAGAGCAAAGCCAAAATAGCCAGCGGCCAACAAAATATAAACAAAATGAACCAGGCAATGAATGTAAACATATCTAAAGTTAAACACTGCTAAAACATTTCCCAAACTGAATTACATAAATGGTAAAAAAAAGTACCGTATTCCTGGCAATATCCTTTTCGATGGTTTTGCTGGCACAACAACGTTCCTTTCGTTGGCGCTATAAAATATTGGTCAGCAATTGGCAATATCTGTAGCCTTCATCAGGCCGGTTGTGGGTTTGCAAAGACGAAAAATCGGTATCATTTACTTAATTGGTTTTAATTAAAGTAGGTTTCCTTGATTGTAAGGAGGATTGAAAAAGTACAACACTTACTGGTTAAAAGTATTTTATACTATTTGCTGTTGAGGCTGGAGTTTTTTACCTGACACTACGATGTGTGCTGCTCCCCATATCACTACAAACAACTTTACTGTTGTTGCCTTTAGCTATTAGTCAGAACAGGCAATACAGGCGTTTTGTATTGGCAGCATATTTTATTTTACTGACAACAGTGGCTTAAAATATAGTTTAGCTACTTTTAGTTGTCGCATGGTAAAGACTATGGCGGGTGAAAGACACCTGCCACGGGAGCAAAACTATTATTGGTTCAATTGAAATTGTCAAATACCCATTACCAGATTTTTATCCTGTCTTTCTCTGCTACATACATCTTATCACCCGGCTGAATATTGAATGCCTTGTAAAAATAAGGCATGTTCATCAACGGACCATTTACACGCCACATCGGCGGTGAGTGTGGGTTATTGTTTATCCAGTAACGCAGATACGCATCTTTCATCTTCACCCGCCAAATATGTGCAATGGATATGCAAAACCGTTGATCGGGTGTAAAGCCATCAATCTGTGTTGAGTCGTGTCCCTGTGGTGTCATTTTAAAAGCATCGTAGGCAATGGATACACCACCAATATCTGCTGTATTTTCTCCAAGGGTTAAGGCACCTTTTACATGTACTGTATCCAGCACCGTAAATGTATTGTACAGGTTTACCACCTGTTGCGTTTTTGCTTTAAACCTGGCATAATCATCTTTCGTCCACCAGTTTGTAACGTTGCCATTTTTATCAAACTGTGCACCCTGGTCATCAAAAGCATGCGTCATTTCATGGCCAATCACCATACCAATGCCGCCGTAGTTCAAGGCATCATCTGCCGCATCGTTAAAATAAGGCGATTGCAAAATAGCTGCCGGAAATACAATTTCATTGGCTGCCGGATTGTAATAAGCCGTAACAGTGGAGGGTGTAGTAAACCATTCAGACCTATCAACTGCTTTGCCTAACTTCTGCAGCTGGTGCTGGTAATTATTACTGGCGGCTGATACAACGTTTTCGAAGTAGGTATTGCTGTCAATGTGCACTTGCTTATAGTCTCTCCATTTGGCAGGATAGCCTATTTTTTTTGTGATGGCAAATAATTTTTCTTTTGCTTTTTGTTTGGTGCTGTCGCTCATCCAGTCAAGATGGTCTATTCTTACCGCGAATGCTTTCTGTAAATTATTCACCAGTTCAAGCGCCCGTTTCCTTGCATCTTCCGTAAAATATTTCTTTACATACAATTGGCCCAGGGCTTCTCCCAACGATTGATCTACTGCATCCGCCATTATTTCGCCCCTTGCTTTTTGTACGGCCTGGCCTTGCACTACTTTGGTATACTCAAATGCCGCATCTCCAAAAGGCTTGCTTAGCTGGTGGGCATAGGCAGTTAAGGTATTTGCTTTTAAATACACTTCCCAGTCAGGTATTGGTATGGTGGTAAGCAGGGTATTTAATTGATCATAATAAGCTGTTTGGGCAACATCTATAGAATCCGTTTTTACGCCCAACCCATTCAATACATTTAACCATCCAATATTGGGTTGCCTTTTTAAAAGCATCGTTACCGGCATTTTGTTGTAATTGGCATTCACATCCCGTAGTTCAATATTCGTTTTATGAGAGGCGGCCATTTGTTTTTCTATCCCATATACCAACGTTGCATTTTTTTGTGCAGTGGCAGTATCAGCTCCGGTTAAAGTAAATAAATTGGTAAGGTATTTTTTATACGCAGCTTGTATGGCCACAGTGGAAGTATCGGTTTTAAAATAATAGTCTCTGTCTGGCATACCAATGCCGGTTTGGTAAATATGTGCAATATTAAGACTGCTATTTTTATTATCCGGTCCAACCCCAAAAGCCAATAAAGATCCATTGTTTGCTTCAAGACCTTTTGCCACAAACCTCATCAGGGATGCCACATCGTGTATGCTGTCAATGGCTATTAGCATTGATTTTAGGGGATCATAACCACGTTTGTTGATGGTGGCTGTATCCATTCCAGAAGCATAAAAATCACCCAGCTGCTGCTCAATACTGCCGGTGGCATTAGTAGCTTTTGAAACACTATCGAGTATCCCTTGCAACCGCAGCCGCTGCGGATAATTCATAAACATGTATGCACCCACACCCGACTGCGAAGGTGGTATCTGCGCTGTATCGTTCCATTTGTTATTGATGTATAAAAAGAAATTATCACCGGGTTTTTTAGTGGAGTCTATGCCCTGAATAGCGATATACTTTTTGTCAGCAACCTGGTTGCATGCAGC
>NZ_JACMOO010000151.1 GCF_014377975.1 Ferruginibacter sp. | reverse complement strand
TATATCCTAATCTCGAAAGGTCTTTTGATCAATTTCAAAAATGGGGTATTAAAGGGATGATGGTAGACTTCTTAAATCGTGACGACCAGGAAATGGTGAATATACAGGAAGAGATATTAAAAACAGCTGCTGAACATAAACTTTTTGTTCAGTTTCATGGGGCCTACAAACCCACTGGAATGCAACGTACTTATCCCAATGAATTTACCAGGGAAGGAACTTATAATTATGAAAACAATAAATGGAATAAAACCGGCCTAAGTCCTGATCATGATATCAATATGCCCTTCACCCGGTTATTAGCGGGTGCTACAGATTATCACCTCGGTGGTTTTCGTGCGGTGCCGCCTGTAAGATTTAAAACACAGCAAACCCGCCCTTACATGATCGGTACCCGCTGCCATATGCTGGCAATGTATGTTGTGTTGGAAAGTTATTTGGCCATGGTGTGTGACTATCCCGATGCATATGAAGGCCAGCCAGGTTTTAAATTTATTGAAGATGTACCAACAAGCTGGGATGAAACCATTGTGCCTGAAGCACAGGTGCATGAATTTGTAACCATTGCCAGAAGAAAAGGACAGGATTGGTTTATTGGCACCATCAACAATACCAAAGCTAAATCGCTGCAGTTGTCATTAAAGTTTTTACCACCAGGAAATTACCTTGCTGAAATATATGGTGATACAAATGACGATGAAGAAAACCCTGATAACATTTCAATAAAAACTCAGATGATAACCAATGCAGATACAATAATGCTTAATCTCGCTGCGGGGGGTGGACAGGCAATGCGCCTCGTTAGGCAATAATTGCTATCGGATTTATTTTAAGTATGGCCATTAAAACAGGAGATTTATTTCTTTTATTTAGAGAAGGATTGCAATTCCGCAATCCTTTATTTATTTTTAGTCCTAATCCTAAAAGATATGATAGTAAAAATGCCGCTGGAAAACTTCCTGGTAATTGATATTGAAACAGTTTCTGCACAGCAAAATTATAATTCGTTAAACGCAGATTGGCAGCATCTCTGGGAAGAAAAGGTAAAACGAACTGTGCCCGAAAATACAACGGTAGATGAATACTATCCTTTAAGAGCCGGTGTAATGGCAGAATTTGCAAAAGTAGTTTGCATTAGTCTCGGCTATTTTAAAAAAGAAAAAAGTGAATATCAATTTCGGGTGAAATCAATTTTCGGTAATGATGAAAAGGAAGTGCTGCAGAATTTTATTTCTACCATTAACCAGTTGGAAGCGGTAAACAATCATTGGTGTTTTACGGGTCACAATATCAAGGAATTTGATATTCCATTTTTGTGCAGACGGCTACTTATTAACGGCATGTCTATACCTTCTTACCTCGATTTTCAAAATATGAAACCCTGGGAAACCAACATGGTAGACACTTTTCAATACTGGCGGTTTGGGGATTATAAAAATTATACTTCCCTCAAATTGCTGGCTGCTTCCTTAAATGTGCCTTCACCAAAAGACGATATTGACGGCAGCATGGTTGGACAGGTATATTGGGAAGAAAATAATCTGGAACGGATAGCAGTGTACTGTCAGAAAGATATTGTTACAGTGGCAAATATTGTTATGAGATTTAAAAATCTGCCCTTACTAAAAGAAGGGCAGATAATAGTTGCAAAATAGAATATTTCGTTACAATTAGAATCCGGTTGCTGTTTTATTAACTATCCCGAGCTTCCTATTATCAATCTTTTGCACGTACAACTGCTTTACTGCTGTGTTTAAGCAATCTCCTGCATAACGTAAAAAAAAATCTTCAAAAAACTTTTCTTTACCCTTTGCTATTTCAAATCACTCCCTTACCTTTGCACTCCAAATTAAAAAACGAAAGTTTAAAGTTCTTTAAATATGTCACAACGAATCAGAATAAA
The DNA here is from genome assembly GCF_014377975.1 of Ferruginibacter sp. Classification (GTDB taxonomy): domain Bacteria; phylum Bacteroidota; class Bacteroidia; order Chitinophagales; family Chitinophagaceae; genus Ferruginibacter. The sequence goes on along the minus strand of NZ_JACMOO010000151.1, from coordinate 81 downwards.
ATTACAGTCTTACGATCACAACTTAGTTGATAAATCAGCAGAGAAAATCGTAAAAACGGTACGCAGTACCGGTGCAGTAGT
>NZ_JACMOO010000150.1 GCF_014377975.1 Ferruginibacter sp. | reverse complement strand
GCAAGCTGTTCTTCGAACTTAAAGGCATCCCGTTAGAACAATTTTTTAATATCCAAATAAAAGAAAAAGTAAACGAATTGCAGATATACAATGAACAGTCGTTAACACCGGTTGGATTTAACCTTGGCTAAAGCAGCACCCAACACCTTTTCAGCTAGTGCAAAAAGCACACCGGCTATCCGACTGTTTCGCATTCATTCAAAAATGACGAAACATTTTGTGTGGGTAGTAACATTGCGAAAGCGACGACTCATGTAAATACAAGTAAAGAAATCTATCATTCGAAAGTGGATACAAAAAACCAAACAAAAACTACCCTGGATAAAGGTAACCTGGCCAGTGAAATGGATATTTTTATTTTGGTAGGAATTACCATGGAAAGCAAAAAAAACTAAAATGATAAATGGTTCTAATAATGCCTTTATTGTTCCGGCGATTGCATTGGCAACTGTCGTACTTTTTTATTTTTTATTGCTTAAAAAAACCAATAATCCAGTGGCGCTTAAAAGGGTCACCCGCTTTATTCTGGCGCTTGCATTTGTGCTGAACTTTTTGTGGGAAATGGTTCAGATGCCGCTTTTTAAAAACATGTCTTTAAATTGGAAGACTACTCTTTTTTGCGCAGGGGCATCTATAGTCGATTGCATTATGATATTGCTCCTGTATTTTGGTTTTGGTTTGATGTATAAAGATTCCTTGTGGTTTCGTCGGCCAGTTTTTTTACGGGTTGTGCTTTTAGTAATTGTGGGTGGCCTTGGTGCGGTTCTGGCTGAAAAGAAAAATCTCTATCTAGGAAATTGGGCTTACACTTCTTGCATGCCGCTTGTACCCGTAATTGATGTAGGGCTGTCTCCTTTATTACAGTTTATGATATTACCGGCAATTATATACCACGTTGCTTCGGACATGGTGGGTAGTATTGTAAATGACATAAGAATATGATAATTTTTTCTTAATAGTGTAACCATTCTCCAACCGGTTGGTGCGAACTTTGTAAAAAATAGAATATGATATACCAATTCAAACAAACATCAACTGTGGATGATGTATAGCATCTATTACACCGCATTTAAATGCCAATACGATATTAAAAGCTGCAATGTAGATACCGCAAATCCGTAAAAAGTCTTAACGGTAGAAAGCGATCAACTTTCTGATGAAATGATCCGGTAATTAATAAACAAAGCCGGTTTTAAGGCGCAAAAACCAAGTCAATAAATACTCAAGCCAACAGGGCAAGATTTTTGTTGTGATGGTTCTGCTTATTATCACAAATTTATCCTGTGAAAAATAGCCTACTTTTTCTAACGATTATTTAAGATCATTTACAGCCGTAAACTGACTGCTGAAAGTAGCAGATGAACTTCATACTAAAGTCAATAAGGCAGTTTTTTGCAAAGTCTTCAAAGCGATATTTCTAAGAAATAAGGATTGTTGTAAAGAACATAATTTAAATGAAAATATTCAGAATGCGTACAATCAATTTCTCCTGTATTTAAAATAAAATGTGGGTTAAGTATTCCCCCGATATTCCCATCTCCGCTTTAAAATTCAATGATTCAAGGTAATCCCATCCCGGCATTATTTTAGCTTATTCACTATTAAAAATTCATATTTAAATCGCTCTTTGGATAGTGTGAATCATGTAACTAAATTTCATGATTACATAATATTTTCCCTTTTTATTATCAAATTCGGTTTTAAGAATCTATAATATTTTAAACAGTGAGTTACATCAGGTATGAAAGAAAGTTATGGCACATTATCAGAAACGATTAATGCTTTGAAAAAAGAAGGGTATACAATTGACTTTAATATTCGTGAAGAGCAGGGGGTACATCATCAGGCAGACATGATATTATCACCCGATGATTTTAAAATTGATAAGGTTTATCGTTTTGAGGGAGCAACAAATCCTGACGACCAGTCCATATTATATGCCATTTCCTCACCAAAGTTTGGCACAAAAGGATTGCTGGTAAATGGATATGGAATTTCGTCAGAAGAAACAACCAGTACATTAATTGAAAAATTGAAAACACACACTTAAAATTAATAGGATGGACCATGCTTCAATGAACGATACCAGTATCCAACATAACGCTAATCCGCCAATGGGGCATTCAGGGCATAACCATCATGCTATGATGATTGCTGATTTTAGAAAAAGATTTTATGTGGTTTTAATATTAACGCTACCAGTCTTGTTGCTGTCACCAATGATACAACATTTTGTTGGAGTTAACTGGCAATTTACGGGTTCGTTGTATATCTTATTTGCTTTATCAACTGTAATATTTATATACGGCGGATGGCCCTTTTTAAAAGGGTTAGTTACAGAACTAAAAGATAAGAACCCTGGTATGATGACGCTGATAGGATTTGCAATTTCTGTGGCGTATATCTATAGTACTGCAACTGTATTTGGATTGAAGGGTATGGATTTTTACTGGGAGCTGGCAACCCTTATTCTTATCATGTTACTGGGGCACTGGATAGAAATGAAATCTATCGCCGGAGCATCTAAAGAGCTGGAATTATTAGTGCAATTGATGCCATCCGATGCACACATGGTGATGGGAGATAAAGTACAGGAGGTAAAAACAGATACATTAAAGGAGAAAGATATTATTCTTATTAAACCTGGCGAAAAAGTAGCAGCAGATGGAATTATATCAGAAGGAGAAAGTTACCTGAATGAATCGATGCTCACCGGAGAGTCGAAACCGGTGAAAAAGATAAATGGCGATAAAGTAATTGCCGGTTCTATTAATGGCAACGGATCTATTAAAGTAACTGTATCTCATGCAGCAAAAGATTCTTATCTCTCGCAGGTAATAAAACTGGTGGATGATGCACAAAAAGCCAAATCAAAAACACAATTGCTGGCAGACAAAGCAGCAAAGTGGCTAACAGCAATTGCGATGGTTGCAGGGATTACCACATTTTTATATTGGTATTTAACTGGCCATCCTTTGGACTTTGCCATGGCACGAATGGTGACGGTAATTGTTATCTGCTGTCCGCATGCGCTGGGATTGGCGGTACCATTGGTGGTTGCAAGATCAACTTCGCTGGCGGCAAAAAATGGATTGCTTATTAAGAACAGAACAGCATTTGAAAATTCAAGAAAAATTACCACCATCGTATTTGACAAAACCGGAACCCTTACTGTTGGAAAATTTGAAGTATCGAAAATAGAATCGCTGCAAAAAGAGGTAAGCGAAAATGAATTGATAAGGCTTGCAGCTGCGTTGGAGCAAAAATCAGAACATCCAATTGCAACTGGTATTTTACAAAAAGCCAACAGTTTATCACTTACTGTTCCTGCAGCCGAAAATTTTACTGCCATTACCGGCAAAGGCGTTGAAGCAAGCGTTGAAGGAAAAAAAATACTGGTTGTTAGTCCGGGATATTTAAAGGAAAAAAATATCGCTATCCCGGATGGCTTTAAAGCCAATGATACGGAAACTGTTGTGTTTGTTATCGTTAACGATGCCCTTTCAGGATACATTGCTTTGTCAGACAAAATACGTCCCGAATCTGCAGATGCAATTGCCACATTAAAAAAAGAAAATATCAAATCAATATTATTAACCGGCGATAATAGTAAAGTAGCAAAGAGTGTAAGTGAAACATTAGGTATGGAGAGTTTTATTGCAGAAGTACTGCCCGATCAAAAATTAGAAAAGATAAAAGAGTTGCAAAGTAAAGGTGAATTTGTAGCCATGACAGGGGATGGTGTAAACGATGCGCCAGCACTTGCCCAGGCTGATGTTGGCATTGCAGTTGGCAGTGGCAGCGATATAGCAGCAGAAACTGCAGGCATCGTTTTAGTAAACAGTAATCCGAAAGACATTGTGAGTTTGATTTTATTTGGCAAAGCCACGCATAGCAAAATGATTCAAAACTTAATATGGGCTACAGGGTATAATGTGATAGCATTACCACTGGCTGCCGGCGTTTTATATAATTGGGGAATATTGCTAAGCCCTGCGGCCGGTGCTGCTTTGATGGCGATTAGCACAATCGTTGTTGCAATTAATGCAAGTATGTTGAAAGTAAAATAAAATCTATAAATATGAATAAATAAAAGAAAATACAATCTGGTCATATTGGTAGAATCACGGGACGAATGATTTAGAAAAACAATGAGCTAAACATCAACAATTTAAAACACTTAACTACATTCTATAAATAAAAAAACAAAAATTATGAAATTTCTAAAAATGTCAACAACAAGAAATATCGGTTTCACTATTGGTGCAGCAATGATGTTATTTATTTTCAGCTCCTGTTCGCATAAAATTTCCTTCCAAAAGTCCACCGTTGTTCCGGCTGCCCAAGGCACTGTTAAAATAAAAAAGGATAAAAACGATAACTATCGGATAAGTATTTCTGTCAACGACCTTGCAGAGCCTAAAAGGTTGCAACCTGCAAAGAGTACCTATGTAGTCTGGATGGATACAGACAAAAACAGGATTAAGAATATCGGTCAGATCAATAGTTCAACAGGATTCTTATCCAGCAAACTCAAAGCTTCTTTCGAAACCGTAAGCTCATTTAAACCCATCAGAATATTTATAACCGCTGAAGATGATGCCGCCATTCAATATCCTGGTATGGAAGTAGTGTTATCTACAGGTAATTTTTAAAAGTAGCTCATTTACCCTGGTTATACCTGCATGTGTTTCCTGGTATTTGGTTACCCTTTATCTGTTGTTTTATGACAGTTATAGCATGATAAGGGAACTTAATAACAAAGGGGTCGTCATAAAAAGTAAGTGCGCAACTATAAAGAATTATAAGGTAGTTGCTGAAAGTAGGGAGAAATTAAAAAATATTCATTAACATAAAACTTAAAGTTATGAAAAGGAGTGTAGAAAGTTTAGTTGGTTACACACTTGGTGCCTTAAATGGAGAAATCGGAGAAATCAAAGAATTTTATTTTGACGATGAAACCTGGACCATTCGCTACATGATTGCAGATACAGGTCATTGGCTTTCAGGACGCAAAGTGCTTATATCACCCGAAGCATTACTTTCAAAGGATTGGGACGCCGAGGTATTACCCGTTAATCTTACAAAAGAAAAAATAGCGAATAGCCCGGATATTGATACTGAAAAACCGGTTTCGCGGCAAGAGGAAATAAAATTATATCAATATTACCCGTGGACAAATTATTGGGGCTGGAATAACGGCATGTGGCCTGGTGGAATGGGTACTTCAGGTATGATGATGACAAGCCGGGGTCCCTTTGAAGAAGCAATACATAATAGTACGGTGTCGGCTGAAACAGCAGAAAAGGGTGATCCCCATCTGCGAAGCACCGAAAAAGTAACAGGTTATAAAATTAAAGCGCTTGATGGGGAAGTGGGTGATATCGGTGATTTTATAATAGATGACGAGGACTGGAAAATTAAATTTTTAGTAGTTGATACCGGAAAATGGTTCTCAGGAAAAAAAGTACTTCTTTCCCCAGGTTTAATAAAAGAAATAGACTGGATAGATTCCTCCATCTTAGTGAATGCTTCAGTGGAGGAAATAAAAAACAGTCCTGAGTATGATCATGGAAAGCCTATAAGTGAAACGTATGAAACGGAACTTAATAAACATTATGAAACCAAAGTATAATGGGCGTGTGTTGCAGGGTTTTTAACCGTTGGCAATTACCTGAATTTTTGATTAGCAGAATTTGATAAAGTATTTGTTGAACGCGGATGCAGTATCTCCCAAAAAAAATTGAATTATAAAATCGGGCCAGAGTTTATGATCGCAGAAAAAGGTAATTCCGTGTAAAGTTTTCGATTAAATAGCAGCTGTTACGGTTTAGAACTTATCAGTGCAACCAGAGAGGTATCAATTATTAACAGGGTTAAAGAGAAATGGTGATCAGCAAGCTATAGGTACACTTTGCAAATTTGTTTGGGGTAATACCAGATTAAAAAATTAAATTTTTTGTTTAAAAACCAAGGCCATGAATTTTGTAAAAACAAATAAAAACTTACTCATAACCATCATAGTCGCTTTAGTCTTGCTTTCTGTTATCTGGATATGGAAGATTGTTGAAATAGGAAACGTAAAGAAAGCTGTAGAGAAGGACCGGCAAGCTTTGAAAGCACAAGCGATTATAAAAATTGTGCAATCGAACGAACAACAGTTAAAAGCGTTGGCAAAAGCTTATGTATGGGCTGTAAGAACGGAGATGATGCAGGGTAATATTAACGAGGTAAATCTTTTTGGCAGCGACATGATTAAAGAAAAAAATTTCCAGGTTATTGCTATTGCTAACGACAAAGGAATTATTGTTTCGTCAACCAACAAAAAACAGGAGGGGCAATCCTTTTCAACTATTGGAAAGGAGGAAGCATTGACCAGTAATGATACAAATATAAATAACGCCGGCGATAGCATTTTAGTTATGACAAGCCCAATTATGGGCTTTAATAACAGGCTGGGAACCTTGTTTATAAAATATGCAGTTCCATTGCCAACGTTCAGTGAATAGATATGCTGTAACACAGGTAAACATGCTGGTTTTTTGAAATAAACAATGGAACATTAACTTTTGCATGATAGACCAATTATAGAGTTATGGGCATGTTTGCAGTATTTTAACAAAGAGAAAAACGGATAAGTATTTTGATAAATTTTTAGACAAAAAAATGTAAATATTATGGAAACAGAAATTACTAATAAAGCAGTTGGAACTTTATCGCCTGAATTGCTCAGACAGATGAATGCTTATTGGCGTGCAGCCAATTATATATCAGTGGGGCAAATTTATTTGTATGATAACCCGCTATTGAAAGAGCCATTAAAACTGGAGCATGTAAAACCTTTGGTGGTGGGGCACTGGGGCACTACGCCGGGACAAAATTTTATTTATGTACATCTCAACCGAATCATAAAAAAATATGACCTCGATATGTTTTATATCGCAGGTCCGGGGCACGGTGGGCCTGCATTGGTGGGGAACGTTTATCTGGAAGGAACCTGGAGCGAAGTGTATCCAAATATCACGCAGGATGAAAGCGGGTTAAAAAAGTTATTTAAGCAATTCTCTTTTCCCGGCGGTATATCTAGCCATGTTGCGCCAACAACTCCTGGCTCTATTCATGAAGGAGGCGAATTGGGTTATTCGCTCAGTCATGCTTTTGGTGCAGCCTTCGATAATCCAGGCTTAATTGTGGCCTGCATTGTTGGCGATGGCGAAGCGGAAACAGGGCCGTTGGCTACTGCCTGGCATTCCAATAAATTTCTCAATCCCATCAGTGATGGAGCCGTGTTACCCATTTTACATTTGAATGGTTACAAGATCAGTAATCCAACTATCCTGGCAAGAATAGAGCATGAAGAGTTGGAGCAATTTTACAGGGGCTGCGGATGGATACCCTATTTTGTGGAAGGTGATGATCCTGAAACCATGCATCAATTGATGGCAGCAGCCACCGATAAAGCAATTGAAGAAATTCACCGCATACAGGGTAGGGCAAGAGATGCAAACGATAATACCAGACCCCGCTGGCCAATGATTATTTTAAAATCTCCCAAGGGGTGGACCGGTCCAAAAGAAGTAGATGGCGTACCCAATGAAGGAACTTTTCATTCCCACCAGGTACCGCTGTTGGTTGATTCGGACCATCCTGAACATGTTAAGCAACTGGAACGCTGGATGAAGAGTTATAAACCCGAAGAACTCTTTGATGAAAACGGAAAGCTGATTCCTGAATTGACAGAATTAGCGCCTGCAGGCAATCGTAGGATGGGCGCCAATCCGCACACCAATGGAGGAGTACTCCTGCACGATTTGAAGATGCCGGACTTTCACCAGCATGCCTTGCATGTGCCATCGCCGGGTGCAGTAATGGGGCAGGATACGATGATACTCGGTAAATTTTTGAGAGATGTAGCGAGACTAAATCAATCTCAGCATAACTTTCGCGTATTTGGCCCGGATGAGACCATCTCCAATTTATTGGGAGCAGTTTTCGAAGTTACCAACAGGCAATGGGAGGCAAGAGAACAAAAGAACGATGAGTTTCTTGCACCAACAGGACAGGTGCTGGATTCGATGCTAAGCGAACACCAATGCGAAGGTTGGCTGGAGGGGTATTTACTTACCGGACGGCATGGTTTATTCAATAGTTATGAAGCGTTTATACGCATTGTTGATTCTATGTTCAGCCAACATGCAAAGTGGCTAAAGGTAACACTGGAACTGCCCTGGCGAAGAAAAATAGCCTCGCTTAATTATCTGCTCGCATCACATGTATGGCAGCAGGATCACAATGGCTTTACCCATCAGGATCCCGGATTTTTGGATCATGTAATTAACAAAAAAGCAGATGTTGTAAGGGTTTATCTGCCACCGGATGCAAATTGTTTGTTGTCTGTTTTTGATCATTGCCTTCGCAGCAGGCATTATGCAAATGTAGTTGTAGCGGGCAAACATCCACTTCCACAATGGCTTACAATGGACGAAGCGGTAGTGCATTGCACCGAAGGTATCGGAATATGGCAATGGGCAAGTAACGACCAGGGCTTTGAGCCTGATGTAGTAATGGCTTGCTGTGGCGATACGCCCACGCTTGAATTACTGGCAGCAGTTTCCATATTGAGGCAGCATCTTCCTGATCTTAAAATAAGGGTAGTGAATGTGGTGGACCTGATGAAACTGCAATCCAGTTCAGAGCATCCGCATGGATTAAAAGACCTGGATTATGATTCGATATTCACCAAAGACAAACACATCATCTTTAACTTCCACGGTTATCCCTGGCTGGTACACCGCCTCACTTATCGCCGTACAAATCACAATCTTCATGTAAGAGGGTATAAGGAAGAAGGCACTATAACCACGCCATTTGATTTAAGAGTGCAGAACGATATTGACCGTTTTCACCTGGTAATTGACGTGATAGACCGTTTGCCTCATCTAGGTAGTAAAGGTGCCTACCTGAAGCAACAATTGCAGGACAAACTAATTGAACATAAACATTATGTACATGAACACGGCAAAGACATGCCGGAAATTCTTAACTGGAAATGGAAAGCATTTGATGTAAAAAAATAATTTTATTAATACAGACTTACAACAAAAAAATTATGACTACAAAAAAAAAATTAGGTATTTGGATGGATCATGCAAATGCTCACGTGATGGAATATACTGAACCGATCGTTACGAAGATTATCTCTTCAGCCTCTACCCATGAAGAAAAGGAATTTACCCTGCAAAAAGGAGAAAGTTTCATGCAACGAAAAGACCAGCAGCAAGAGGCTGCTTACTACAAAGCCATTGCAGCATCTATCAGGGATTATGATGAAGTGCTGTTGTTTGGTCCTACGGATGCAAAGACTGAACTTCTGAATATTTTAAAAGCTGATCTGAGTTTTTCAAATATCAAAATTGTAACAGAGCAGACGGACAAATTAACCGAAAACCAGGAGCAGGCTTTTGTGAGAGATTATTTTTCAAAGAGCTGAGTCCGCTTAAAATGGTAGCAGCAGAATGATGAACCTTCAATTTTTTTGAACCGTGCTTTATACCAGCTATAAGGTATCGTTGCGTTGCACGCTTTTACTTTTTTTTCTTTATTCAGCGTATGCAAAAAAAGAAATAGGGTTCTGTAAAATGTAAACCAGTCTACTAAAAACTCCCGCAAATGAATCAACAAATATTAAAAGATACCATCGTGCAGCTCTTTGCTAATGGCAAGGGGCTGCTTGCAATGGACGAAAGCAATGGCACCTGTAACAAGCGTTTTGCCGAAGCAGGTATTCCGCAAACAATAGAAATGCGGCGTCAATACCGTGAACTGATTGTTACAACGCCCGGTTTAAATGAAAGTATTGGTGGCGCCATTTTATATGACGAAACAATCCGGCAACAAACAAAAGATGGAATACTGATGGCGGATGTATTGGAAAAAGCCGGAATAATCCCCGGAATAAAAGTTGACATGGGGGCTAAACCAATGGCTTGTTTCCCCTACGAAAAAATTACGGAAGGCCTCGATGGCCTGCGGGAGCGTTTAGCGGAATATAAACAGATGGGCGTACGGTTTGCCAAATGGCGTGCTGTGATAAAAATTTGTACGCATATTCCCACCAGCTCTTGTATCCAAGCCAATACACACGCTCTTTCACGCTATGCAGCTTTATGTCAGGAGGCAGGCATTGTCCCAATAGTGGAGCCCGAAGTGTTGATGGCCGGCAATCATACCTTACAACAATGTTATGATGTAACAGAGGAGGTCTTAAAAGCACTTTTTTATCAGCTGTACCAATTCAGGATCAACCTGGAAGGCATAATCTTAAAACCAAACATGGTAATTGCCGGAACAGAAAATGCTACTCTAAACAACATTGATGAAGTTGCCAGAGCAACCGTAAATTGCCTTCTTGCTTCCGTTCCTGCAACCGTGCCAGCCATTGCGTTCTTATCCGGAGGGCAATCGCCTAAAGATGCCGCCGCCCATTTGAATGCGATCAATAAAAATTACAAAAGTCATCTTCCGTGGATAGTAAGCTTTTCCTTTGCAAGGGCTATTCAGCAACCTGCATTGGATTTATGGAAAGGCCAGGAAACCAATGTGGAAGAAGCCCAAAAAATATTATATCGCCGTGCTAAACTTGTTGCTGCTGCACGCCTTGGAGACTACGATACAGGAATGGAAAAATCAGTGCATTTTATATAGCATGATCTAAATGCAGATGGAAAGAGTGATAAAATCAAATCCGTTACATATTTAATTTAATAAAAAATGTGGGACAAAATCGCAAAATTTGTCAGCCAGAAATAATTTTCAATCATCCAAAAAAAAATAAATACCCCCCTTATTTTACATGGATCTATTAACCATTATTACCATCCTTATTATTGTGTGTACCGTTTTTTCTTACCTGAACGAACGCATATTAAAATTGCCGGGAGCAATAGGTTTGGTCACTATTTCAATTATGGTATCTATCCTTATTCTGATAATAGGCAAAACCGATAATGGGTTAACAAATTCAGTTAAAACCTTTGCCCAAAGTATTGATTTTTCAAAAGTACTTTTAAATATTATGCTGGGGTTTTTAATGTTTGCCGGTGCTTTTCATTTTGATTACCAAAAATTAAAAGAACAACGTTTACCTGTATTTTTATTAAGTACGTTAGGGGTAATTATTTCAACGGGTGTATTTGGCGGATTGCTTTACCTGGTAACCTTGCTTTTGCATTTTCACCTGCCAATTGTTTATTGCCTTTTATTTGGTGCCATCGTATCCCCTACCGATCCGATTGCTGTTGCAGCTATTTTAAAAAGTTCAAAAATTCCCCCGAGGCTTAACACAATTATTGCCGGCGAATCGCTTTTTAATGATGGAATTGGCCTGATCCTTTTTGTGATTATCCTTGGGATAGCTGATAAATCAAGTGGTACTTCTTTTGGAGAAGTAATACATTTATTTGTACAGGAGGTATTAGGTGGAATAATTATTGGATTGATTTTAGGTTACCTGGGCTACAAGCTGATTAAGACGATTGATGATTTCCAAACCATTTTTTTAATATCGATTGCACTTGTATTAGGGATATCAGTGATTGCTGGTAAATTTCATGTTTCTGTTCCATTATCTGCAGTTACTGCAGGATTAATTGTTGGGAACAACAGTATAGATAAAAAAAATATTGCTGATCAGTTTTTGAGCAAAGTGTGGCAACTGGTCAATGATCTTTTAAACACTATTTTATTTGTTATGATTGGGTTGCAAATGGTAATGATGCCCTTCCTGAAAGAACATTGGATTACAGGCCTTATATCAATTGTAGTACTGCTTATAGCAAGGGTTATAAGTGTTGCTTTGCCTGCGGTTGTACTGCTACGCAGATTAAACCTTAGCAATCTTTCCATACTTACCTGGGCTGGTCTTCGGGGCGGTATTTCCATTGCCATGGCATTAACGCTACCTGAATCCCGCTACAGGGAATTAATTCTTTCAAGCTGTTATTTCGTAGTCATCTTTTCCATCATCTTTCAAGGGCTTACGTTGAAGAAAGTTGTGGAGATAGCCGTGCGCCACAAAGCTGAGTAGATACGATTATAAACCATACTGAATTTTTTAAAATCAATTAATTATTAGTTTATGAAAACAGAAACAATTGAACAGCAGGGGATCAACACGGTTCGGATACTCGCTGCAGATGCAGTGCAAAAAGCAAATTCGGGGCATCCTGGAACGCCCATGGGACTTGCACCGGTTGCACATGTTTTATGGTCGGAAAGCATGAACTATAATCCACATAATCCTGAATGGGCAAACAGGGATCGCTTTATTTTATCCTGCGGTCATGCCTGCATGTTACAATATAGTTTTTTGTATTTAACAGGTTATCCCATCACAATGGATGATATTAAAAAATTCAGGCAATTGCACAGTAAAACGGCAGGGCACCCTGAATACGGATTGCTACCCGGCATTGAAGTAACCACCGGCCCTCTAGGGCAGGGATTTGCCAACGGTGTTGGGTTTGCCATTGCTCAAAAATATATGGCAACGCGGTATAATAAACCTGGCTTTGACATTTTTAATTATAACGTTTATACCATTTGCAGCGACGGCGATATGATGGAAGGTATAAGTTCCGAAGCAGCATCTTTAGCCGGCCATCTTCAGTTAGGCAACATGATTTATTTATACGATGATAACCATATCACCATTGAAGGAAATACCAATATTGCATTTGATGAAGACCTGGCGCAACGATTTGACGCGTATGGCTGGCATGTTCAGGTACTTGCAGATGGCAATGATTTGGTTGCTGTATCAGCAGCTATAAAAAATGCACAAAAGGAAACCCATCGCCCTTCCATAATAAAAATACGCACACATATTGGCTATGGCAGTCCCAATAAAGAAGATACGGCAGCTGCGCATGGTTCGGCTTTAGGGGAAGCGGAAGTTAGGCTCGTAAAGGAAAATTTTGGTTTTGATCCTGATAAACATTTTGTAGTACCCGATGAAGTATTTAATTATTATCAGGAAGCAGGTAATAAAGGAATAGAAAAAGAAAAGAACTGGCACAATCTTTATAAAAGTTATAAAGTAAAATACCCCAAACTGGCCAATGAATATGAATTATTGAGCAGCGGTAAATTACCGGAAGGATGGAAAAAAAAGTTACCGGTTTTTAAAGCGGGCGAAGAAATGGAAACACGCAAAGCATCGGGTAAAGTATTAAATATAGTGGCGGATTTTTTGCCAAATTTAATAGGAGGTTCTGCTGACCTTGCCCCATCAACTGATACCAACCTGGCAAATTATAAATCATTTTCAGCAGAAAATCATGATGGCCGTAATTTTCACTTTGGTATCAGGGAACACGCTATGGGCGCCATCTTAAATGGATTAGCACTCAGTAAATACCTCATTCCGTATGGTGCCACATTCCTGATATTTTCTGATTATATGCGGCCACCTATCCGGCTGGCAGCGATTATGAAAATCCGTGCCGTATATGTTTTTACACACGATAGTATCGCATTGGGAGAAGACGGCACCACCCACCAGCCTGTAGAACAATTGATCGGTTTACGCTCTGTTCCTAATGTGTTGGTTATCCGTCCTGCTGATGCAAATGAAACCGTTCAAGCCTGGCGGGTAGCAATTGAACATACTGGAGGCCCGGTCGCCTTAATTTTAACCCGCCAGAAAATTCCTGTCATTGACCAGGAAAAATATTCAAAGGCCATTGCATTGGAAAAGGGGGCGTACATACTTTCGGAATCAGAAACAAAGCCTGAAATTATTTTGATTGGTACGGGTTCGGAAGTTCAATTGTTGCTGGCTGCTCAACTAAAATTAAAAGAACAAAACATAGCCGCAAGGGTGGTGAGTATGCCATCCTGGGAACTATTTGAAAAACAGGATAAAGCTTATAAAGAAAAAATATTTCCAAAGGCATTACGCAAGCGACTGGCAGTAGAAGCAGGATCGCCACTGGGCTGGCTTAAATATGTAACTGATGAAGGAGATATTATTGGTATTAACAGGTTTGGCGAATCTGCACCAGGTGAAGAAGTGATGAAAGAGTATGGCTTTACTGTAGAAAATGTAGTAAAGAAAGCAAAAGCTTTGATGGCATAGTAGTACAAACAAAATGTTATAAAATATAATAAAATCACAAAAAAATTATACAGGATGAATACATTAATCGAATTATTAAAATGCGGCCAGAGTTATTGGCTGGATAATTTAACAAGGGGAAAAATTACCACTGGTGAGTTAAAAAAAAGGGTAGATGAGCAAGGGCTGAGGGGAATAACTTCAAACCCAAGTATTTTCAATAAAGCCATTTCAAATGGTCAGGATTATGACGGCCATATTACCGGATTAGTAAAAGAAGGAAAAAATCCTCTGCAAATTTATGATGCCCTTACTATAAAAGATGTACAGGATGCCTGCGACATTCTGAATACGGTGTATGACCAATCAGATGGTACAGATGGCTTTGTAAGCCTTGAAGTACCGCCTTATCTGGCAAGGGATACCGAGGGTACAATGAAAATAGCACGCAGATTATTTAGCGCAGTCGGAAAGCAAAACTGCCTTATAAAAATACCGGGAACAAAGGAAGGAATTCCTGCCATTGAACAAATGCTTTACGAAGGCATCAACATCAACATAACACTTCTTTTTTCTGTTGACAGATATGTGGAAGTGGCGCAGGCTTATATCCGCGCCATTGCACGCAGGGTAGCAGAAGGTAAACCGGTTAATCAGGTGATTTCCGTTGCGAGTGTTTTTATCAGCAGAATTGACGTACTAACCGACCAGCTAATCGACCAGTATATCATACCCTCCCGGGAAAGTAAAAATGCCAGCCAAACCTGTCTGTTATCGGGCAGGGCAGGTATTGCAACAGCACGTTTATGTTATCAACGGTTCAAGGAAATATTCAACGGGGAAAGCTGGAAAAAATTGGAAGAAAAAGGTGCCCATGTGCAGCGTCCGTTGTGGGCAAGCACCAGCAACAAAGATCCGCTGTACAATGATCTGCGCTATGTTGTATCACTGATTGGTAAAGAAACAGTAAATACATTACCCGATGAAACGATTGCAGCTTTTGCCAACCATGGTTGTATAAAAAAAGACTCCATTGAACAGGAGCAGGACCAGGCAAATGAATTGTTTGGCGAGTTAAAAAAAATGGATATTGATATATCATTTATAACACAACAATTAGAGAACGAAGGCATACAAAAATTTACGGAATCTTATAATAAACTGATTGGTAACCTGGCTGACAAAAGAATGAAAATGCTGGGAGACGAAGCGTCACCGCAAAAAATCAGTTGTGGCAAACTGGATACTGAGGTAAAAGAAGCTTGTGCTTCAATGGATGAAAAGCAAATAGCAAGACTTCTTTTTGCCCTGGATCCGCACCTGTGGAAAAAAGAACCGGAGCAAATAAAAAGTATCAGCAAGCGAATGG
>NZ_JACMOO010000149.1 GCF_014377975.1 Ferruginibacter sp. | reverse complement strand
TTTCTTTTTTCGGGATGGCAAAGATATGTTTTTCAATTTCCTGAGCCAAAACTTTTATTAAAAAATTTGAAGACTTATTTTTGCCTGCACATTTATTTATTTTTCATCGCTTACATACAAAGCTGTAATTTGCTCCTATGCCTGAATTTAAAAAACGACAGTTCCTGGATTTTGAAAAGCCCATTAAAGACTTATACGACCAGTTGGAACAAATAAAAGCATCTGCTGAAAAAAATAAAACGGATGTTAGCGGATATATACAAACGTTGGAACAAAAAATTATTGATGCCAAGCGGCATCTTACTGCTAATCTTACCCCCTGGCAAAAAGTGCAGTTGAGCAGGCACCCCGACAGGCCCTATACATTGAAATACATCGATAAAATGACAACGAATTTTATTGAACTGCATGGCGATAGAAATGTAAAAGATGACAAAGCCATGGTAGGGGGTTTTGCCCAACTGGATGGGGAAACAGTGATGTTCATCGGTCAGCAAAAAGGTATCAATACCAAAATGCGTCAGCTCCGAAATTTTGGTATGGCCAATCCGGAAGGCTACAGGAAAGCTTTGCGGTTAATGCGGCTTGCAGAAAAATTTAATAAACCAATTGTTACCTTAATAGACACGCCCGGCGCTTACCCTGGCATGGAAGCTGAAGAACGTGGTCAGGGAGAAGCAATTGCCAGGAATATTTTTGAAATGATGCGGTTGAAAGTGCCTGTGATATGCGTTATCATTGGCGAAGGCGCCAGTGGCGGAGCATTGGGCATTGGTGTTGGCGACAGGGTATTTATGTTAGAGAATAGCTGGTATACAGTAATATCGCCTGAAAACTGCAGCTCTATTTTATGGCGTAGCTGGGATAAAAAAGAAACTGCTGCAGAACAACTTCGTTTAACCGGTGCCGATATGATGAGATTCGGTTTGGTGGATGGCGTTATTCCTGAACCTGCCGGTGGCAGTCATTGGGATTACGACGACGCTGGCCGTATTTTAAAAGAATATTTAATACCCGTTATAAAAGAATTAAAGCAAATACCTGCAGAGAAACGTTGCACAGGCCGCATTGAAAAGTTTGGCAAAATGGGCTTCTGGAATGAGTTGCCTCAGGAAGAACACGCCGTATAATTTTAATGTATAAAATAGAAAAATTTATATCCGTTTTAAAATGTGGAACACCCCTGCGCTTCGATAAAAGTTGCACCAGGTATTCGGTACAAGTGAGTGATACAACGATGCTGAATAGAATTACAAAAGTTAAGTACAAAAAACAGGAACGATGCCACGTGATTCTTCAACAGTAAATATCAACAGCGGCGGTATTACCAAAAATACTTTCGATGCGATTGTTATTGGCAGTGGTATCAGTGGTGGCTGGGCTGCCAAAGAATTGTGTGAAAAAGGATTGAAAACGCTTGTGCTGGAAAGAGGGCGCAATGTGGAACACAATAAAGATTATCCAACGGCCACCAAAGATCCGTGGGAACTAAAACACCGCGGAAGAATTACCAAAGAAACTTTGGAGCAAAATCCATTGATATCCAAGGCCGCTGGTTATGGAGAAGATGACCAGCATTTTTTTGTAAAAGATAAAGACCACCCTTATGTTCAGGAAAAACCTTTTGACTGGATTCGCGGTTACCAGGTAGGTGGTAAATCATTAACCTGGGGCAGGGCTACGCAACGCTGGAGCGATTTTGAATTTACCGGCCCGCAGCGCTTTGGCTATGGCTGGGACTGGCCGATCCGTTACGCAGATGTTGCCCCATGGTACAGCCATGTCGAAAAATTTATTGGCATCTGCGGCAATAAAGATGGCCTGGAAGCAATGCCCGATGGCGAATTTTTAACCCCCTTTGATTTGAACGTAGTAGAGCAACATTTGAAAGATAGCTTTCTAACAACTTATGGCAACCGTTACCTGGTACATGCAAGATGGGCACATTTAACCAAGCCGAATCAAATACATCTTGATCAGGGCCGTGCACAGTGCCAGGCAAGAAATTTATGCATGCGGGGCTGTCCCTTTGGTGGTTACTTTAGCAGTAATTCTTCTACCCTTCCCTGGGCGTCTAAAACGGGCAATCTTACTATCAGGCCATTTGCGGTAGTACACTCTGTTATTTATGATGACAAACTACAAAAGGCAAGCGGCGTAAGAGTTATAGATGCTGTTACCAACGAAACAACCGAGTACTTTGCGAAAATAATTTTTGTAAACGGATCTGCTTTAAACAGCAATTTGGTCTTGCTTAATTCAACTTCTTCAAGGTTTCCAAATGGCCTGGGTAATGACAGTGGCATCCTGGGCAAGTATGTTTGTTTTCACAATTACCGTGGGTGGATGAATGGTACTATTGATGGCTTTGAAGACAGGTACGTGTATGGCCGTAACCCCACCGATGCAATTATTGCCAATTACCGAAACCTGCATAAAATTGACACCGACTTTGTTGGTGGCTTTACCACTTTTGCGGGTGCCTATCGGGAAAGAGGCGATGGTAACCGATGCCCCGAACAAATTGGTGCGGCTTACAAAGAAGCCATGACTGAAGCAGGCCCATGGCATGTGTACGCCTATCTCCAAGGTGAAACCATTCCGAAAGAAATCAATCATGTAAGATTGAGTAAAGATAAAAAAGACCAGTGGGGAATACCTTTGCTGGTTACCTCGGTTGGGTATGATGACAATGATGAAAGATTGCTAAAAGATTTTTTTATCCAAACAGAAGAAATGCTGGCCAAAGCGGGTGTAAAAAATATTACACACAGCGACAGCAAACAGGCACCAGGACTGGACATTCATGAAATGGGTGGCTGCAGAATGGGCAATGACGCTGCAACATCTATGCTGGATAAATGGAATGCTTTGCACCATTGCAAAAATGTTTTTGTAACAGATGGTGCCTGCATGACCAGTACCGGCAATCAAAGTCCATCTATCTTATACATGACTTTAACGGCAAGAGCGGTGAACCATGCCGTAGAAGAATTAAAGAAAGGGAACCTTTAGATAGTTATGAATTATGAGTGATGAGTGATGATAAGTTTCAAAAATAGAAAAATAGAAAAATAAAAAGTAACAACTTAAGCACAACCGGTTTGAAAGAATTTTTAATTTTTAATTATTAATTTTTAATTAATTTATATGCCAGGCGATTCAACAAAAGTAAACATCCATGCAGGTGGTGCTGCAAAAAATACGTTCGATGCCATTGTAATCGGATCAGGAATCAGCGGCGGCTGGGCTGCAAAGGAACTTTGTGAAAAAGGCTTAAAAACGCTGGTACTGGAAAGAGGTAAAGATGTAATGCATCTTAGAGATTATCCTACCGCTACCAAAGATCCATGGGATTTTACACACCGGTTAAAAATGCCTTTGAAAATAGAAAAAGAAAATCCGGTTGTTGCAAAGTGTTATGCGTTTAGTGAAGCTACGGAGCATTTTTTTGTGAAAGATAAACAGCATCCCTACGTACAGGAAAAACCGTTTGACTGGATACGTGGCTACCAGGTGGGTGGCAAATCATTGCTTTGGGCGAGGGCTACACAACGCTGGAGCAAATACGATTTTGAAGGTCCGGGCAGGGATGGGTTTGCGGTTGAATGGCCCATTACTTATGATGAGCTGGCGCCCTGGTACAGCCATGTAGAAAGGTTTGCCGGCATCAGTGGAAATATGGATGGACTGGACACTCTGCCCGACGGAGAATTTTTACCACCCTGGGAACTGAACAGTGTAGAGAAGGAATTGCAACAAAAAATAAACAGCAATTATAAAGACCGCAATGTGATCATCGGCCGTTGTGCACATTTAACCAAACCCAATCAAATTCATCTTGACCAGGGCAGGCAACAATGCCAGGGACGAACCATGTGCGACAGGGGCTGTCCGTTTGGCGGATATTTTAGCTCCAATGCTTCTACCCTTCCCTGGGCCGCAAAAACAGGCAACCTTACATTGCGCCCAGATTCTGTGGTACACTCTATCATATACGACGAACAAAAACAAAAAGCAACAGGTGTAAGAGTAATTGATGCGCATACCAAGGTTGCTACAGAATATTTTGCAAAGATTATTTTTGTAAATGCCGCTACGCTTAATTCTAATTTAATTTTATTAAACTCCACATCCTCCCGTTTTCCAAATGGTTTGGGTAACGACAGCGGTTTGCTGGGTAAATATGTTGCGTTTCACAATTACCGTGGCACCATGATGGCCGACGTGGACGGACACCTAGACCAATATTATTACGGCCGTAAACCAACGGGTGCGATGATGCCCAATTTTAGAAATGTGCACAAACAGGAAATGGATTTTTTGCGGGGTTATATGGTGCATTTCAGCGCAGGCAGAAGAACCGGTGATGGAAGTAACAAAGATGATATTGGCGCTGGGTTTAAAGATGCTATGTCAGAACCAGGAGGTTGGGGCGTGTTCATGATGATGCAGGGTGAAACCATTCCAAAGGAATCCAATCATCTCCGGCTTAGCAAGGATGAAAAAGACGAATGGGGTATTCCGCAACTGGTAACTTCTGTGGTATATGATGACAACGATGAAAAATTATTAAAAGATTTTTTACAACAAGGCCAGGAAATGCTTACCAAAGCAGGCTGTAAAAATATTCGAATTAACGACAGCAAACAGGCTCCGGGACTGGATATACATGAGATGGGCGGCGTAAGAATGGGTAAAGATCCTGCTACATCCTTATTAGATAAACACAATGCATTACACCATTGTAAAAATGTGTTTGTTACCGATGGGGCAAGTATGGTTTCAACCGGCACCCAAAATCCTTCGTTAACATTTATGGCTTTAACAGCAAGGGCAGCCAGTTACGCGATGGAAGAATTGAAGAAAGGAAACCTTTAAACAGGCATGCGTTATAAGTTGTGGGTTATAAGTGGCAGGTTTGGAATTTATTTTGGGTAATACGGGGAACCCCGCTAACACATCATCTTCATCGGTATAGGTACAAACAAATTATTCTTAACAAAACATATTGTTCAATGATACTCAGCAGGATGTTATCTTTGAACAAAGAATATTTTTATGCTTAAAGTGGGTGTTTTTGGAGTAGGCCATCTGGGGAAATTTCATTTAAATAACTGGCTGACAATTGAAGGTGCGGAACTGGTTGGTTTTTTTGATCCCAATGATGAGATAGCGACTGCCATTGTTGAAAAATATAAACTCATAAGATTTGATGATGCGGAAAAATTAATGGATGCCTGCGATGCCGTTGACATTGTAGCGCCGACTACGGAACATTTTAAATTGTGCAAAGCGGCCATCACAAAAGGCAGGCATGTGTTTGTAGAGAAGCCACTGGCCAATACCATGGATGAAGCAAGGCAGTTGGTAAAGCTTGCCAAAGAAGCCAATATAAAATTTCAGGTAGGGCATGTAGAAAGATTTAACCCTGCTTTTTTAGCCCTGAAAAACCGTTTGCTTGAACCGATGTTTATTGAAGTACACCGGCTGGCTCAATTTAATCCACGGGGTACCGATGTAAGTGTAATTCTGGATTTAATGATTCATGACATCGACATTATTTTAAGCCTGGTAAAAAGCAACGTAAAATCTATCAGCGCCAATGGTGTGGCTGTAATGAGCGACACACCTGATATTGCCAACGTTCGCATAGAATTCGATAATGGCTGTGTGGCCAACCTTACCAGCAGCCGCATCTCTATGAAAAAAATGCGTAAAATGCGCCTGTTTCAAAAAGATGCTTACATCGGTATTGATTTTTTAGAAAAGAAAACGGAAATCATAAAGCTGAGCGCACCCGGTGATACACATGTTTTTACTTTTGACATTGAAACCAACATTGGCAAAAAAACAATTGCAATTGCCAACCCTATTATTGAAGATGGCAATGCCATCCAGATGGAACTACAGGCTTTTTATAATGCCATTGTACAAAATACTGATACCCCTGTAAATGTTGTGGATGGTTTTAGAGCCATGGATGTGGCACACCAGATACTGGATAAAATAGGTGCCGGGTTATAAACACTCCTCTTTTTTAAGAATAACTTTACGCTACATTTTGAAGCAACACCGTATAAATAGCACCTGGTACATTGTAAACGATGTATGCATTGCCGCAATAACCTGGTGGTGTTTTTACTTTTTACGCACTGTTATTTATCATTATCCCTTTACAATACCACCAGGCTTTTACCTAGGCGCATTCTTGTATACTACCGGCTGGTTAAGCCTTCATTTTTTAAGTGGTGCTTATGAAGATATT
This sequence comes from Ferruginibacter sp., assembly GCF_014377975.1. GTDB lineage: Bacteria > Bacteroidota > Bacteroidia > Chitinophagales > Chitinophagaceae > Ferruginibacter. Next base: position 35,296 of record NZ_JACMOO010000149.1, on the reverse strand, counting down.
TACCACAAATCTGTAGTATCCGAATTTTTAAGAACGCTGATCGTTAGCCTTACAGGATGCACAGCCCTGCTGTTTATCTTTATTTTAAAAAATCGGCAAATTAATAATATTCGGTACTACAATGAATTTTTCAACCTGCTTTTACCGGTATTTTTTTTTACACTTATTTCAAGGCTTTTATTTTTATCCCATAAAAACAGTCAGCTCAAAAAAAATAGAGTTTTCTTTAAAGTGCTGGTGGTGGGCTCTGATAAAAATGCTTCCCGGTTTTTAAATTCTTTTAACAGCACAAATTCCGGTTACATAATTGCTGCCTTTTTAAACACCGGTAACAATACAAATATTGAATTACCTTCTTCTGTAAAAAAATACAACGACCTTACTGCCATTGACAAAATTATAGATAATGATCAGATTGATGAAGTAATTATCGCAGTTGAAAAAAATGAGCGGGAATTGCTGACCGCTATTTTACGACAACTGAGTGATAAAGATGTAAACATTAAAATTACACCAGATGATGTTGACATCATTACCGGTGCAGTACAGGCTACCAATGTTTTGGGAACGCCCTTAATTGATGTACACAGTGGTATTTTACCATCCTGGCAAAAAAATATTAAGCGCCTGATGGATATTTCAATTGCCCTCATTGGTTTAATTATATTATCGCCATTGTTGCTGTATACTGCACTACGCACCCTATTTTCTTCTGCAGGTTCTATCATTTTTTTACAAAAGAGAATTGGCTTTAAAGGAAAAATATTTGTTATTTATAAGTTTAGAAGTATGGTAGAAAATGCAGAACCAAATGGCCCCATGCTTAGCAGACAAGATGACCCCCGCATAACCAGATGGGGGAAAACAATGCGTAAGTGGCGGCTGGATGAACTGCCACAATTAGTAAATGTAATTAAAGGCGAAATGAGCCTGGTGGGACCCAGGCCGGAAAGGAAATTTTACATTGATCAGATTATACAACAATATCCCGAATTTAAATATCTGTTTAAAGTAAAACCCGGAATAACAAGTTGGGGAATGGTGAAATTTGGCTATGCTTCTACTGCAGAGGAGATGATAGAACGTATGCCTTACGATATTATGTACATTGAAAATATATCCATCGTACTGGACCTTAAAATTATGCTGCATACTATCCGGCTGATACTATCCGGTAAAGGAAAATAAAATACATACTGATCATTTGAGTCCTGGAAAATGTGTTCCGTATGGTATTTTTAATACACATAGTTAAAAATATAAAAACCCGATGCTGAAAAGGGTTCCAAAGCCCACAACTATTTTTATAACATCAGGCAGAAGTAAAGCAAATGCGACAATTTTAAAAGCACCAAATAAACTGTACACCAGCAGTACAAAACATTTTTATTATTTTTGGCCAAACCCAACTGTCTTGAAAAAAACAATCCTTGTAACGGTTCTTTTTATTTTTCGGTTATCCCCTGTGTTTTGTCAAACCAGCTACTGGCAGCAACAGGTAAATTATAATATTGATGTTACTTTAAATGATACAGCGAACACATTGGATGGCTATGTAAAAATGGATTATTACAACAACTCACCTGATACACTATTGATCATCTGGATACATGCCTGGCCCAATGCTTATAAAAATGACCGTACCGCTTTTAGCGACCAGTTACTGCAGAATGGGCGCACTGATTTTTATTTCAGTTCAGAAGATAAAAGAGGCTACATCAACCGGCTTGATTTTAAAGTGAACGGAATGGTGGCGCAACTGCAGGATCATCCCGAACACCAGGATATTTTTAAACTTGTATTACCGCAACCGTTACTACCGCACAGTAAAATAAAAATTGAAACACCTTTTCATGTTAAACTACCGCATAATTTTTCCAGGGGAGGTCATGTTGAACAAGCGTATCAAATAACACAATGGTATCCAAAACCGGCGGTGTACGATCAAAAGGGATGGCACCCCATGCCCTACTTAGACCAGGGCGAATTTTACAGTGAGTTTGGAGATTATGAAGTACAGATAACACTCCCGTCCAATTATGTGGTAGCAGCTACGGGCGAAATGGTAAACGAAACAACAGCGCCGGTTATAAATACAAAACTGGTTGTAAAACGTGACCTGGCAACACCTCGAAAACATCCCCCGTTTTTTAAAACAAAGATTGTAAAAAACAATACCATACAATCTGCTGTAAACACCAAAACCATTGTTTACAAACAAATTAATGTACATGACTTTGCCTGGTTTGCCGATAAATCTTTTATAGTTAAAACAGATACCCTGCAACTACCCTCCGGCAACATTATAAAAGTGTCTGCTTACTTTCAACCTCAACAGTCAGCCTACTGGAAAAACAGCCTGCAGTATATTAAAAAAGCTGTAGTTACCAGAAGCAATTACCTGGGCGAATATCCCTACAAAACAGTAACGGCTATCGAAGCTGAAATGGGCTTCAACGGTGGTATGGAATATCCAACCATCACTTCCATTTCGCCGGTTAAAAGCAGTGCTGTACTGGAAAGCGTGATAGAACATGAAGTAGGCCATAACTGGAATTACGGCATTCTTGCAACGAATGAAAGAACACATCCATGGATGGACGAAGGCATCAACACCTACTATGATAACCGGTATTACAGTTCCGGAAGCAATATCGTTAAAGCTGGTGATGAAAAAAAGAAGTACAGTTTTATTGAAAGCAGAATGCCGGATGACGATGAAAAATTTATTGCAGCAAATTTGTACGCAACTCAAAAAGATCAGCCAATTGAAACAGCCTCGCAGGATTTTAATGAAATTAATTATAATACCATTGCCTATTATAAAACGGGCCAATGGATGAAACTACTGGAAGACAATGTAGGCAAAGCAATGTTTGATAGTTGTATGCATGAATATTATCGTCGCTGGCAATTTAAACATCCTTATCCCGAAGATCTGAAAAAAGTAATAGAGGAAGTGAGTGGAAAAAATATGGATGTTGCATTTAACCTGCTGAATAAAAAAGGGGCATTGCCGGAAAAGCCGATAAAAAAAGATATAAAATTTGCTTCTTTTTTTAGTTTTAAAAACACAGATCAACATCACTATATTTTTGCAGCACCCGCTATTGGCGCAAACTTTTATGATAAACTGATGTTGGGAATATTGATACATAATTATACACTGCCTGCAGAAAAATTTCAGTTTGTTTTTTCGCCGCTGTATGCAACAGGCAGCAAACAATTGAATGGTTTGGGCAGGCTAAGTTATCAGTTTTACAATGGCACCAACGGGCAAAATACAGAACTATCCTTATCCGGCGAAACCTTTAGTGGCAATGCTTTCACAGATTCTGCCCTTAATAAAAAAGCTTTGCGTTTCAGCAAAATGGTTCCGTCGATAAAATATACTTTTGGTAAAAAAAATGCCCTCAGTACTATCAATAAATTTATACAATGGAAAACATTTTTTATTAAGGAGCAGGGTTTACTTTTTTCAAGGGATACCATCCTTCAACAGGATAATATTACCTATCCAACTGCAGGCAGGTATTTAAATCAGTTACGTTTTGTATTAACGAATAGCAGGATCTTGTATCCCTATAAAACTGAACTACTGGCCGAGCAGGGAGAAGGCTTTGCGAGACTTGCTTTTACAGGAAATTACTATTTTAATTATATCAAAAGTGGTGGTATGAATGTTCGCTTGTTTGCCGGAAAATTTTTCTATCTTGGCGATAAAACTTTTTTGAAACAATTTGAAACAGATGCTTATCACCTAAACATGAGCGGACCAAAAGGATATGAAGACTATACCTACAGTAATTATTTTGCGGGCAGAAATGAATTTGAAGGTTTTGCATCACAACAGATTATGAACAGGGACGGTTTTTTTAAAGTAAGAACCGATTTATTAAGCAGTAAAACAGGCAAAACAGACAACTGGCTGATAGCGGCAAATTTTACAACAGATATTCCAAAATCAATAAATATTTTACAGGTTTTACCTGTCAAAATTCCATTGAAAGCTTTTTTAGATGTAGGTACTTATGCTGAATCCTGGCAAAAAAATGCAGCCACAGGCCGGTTTATTTATGATGCAGGTTTACAGCTGTCTTTCTTTAAAGATGTAGTACAGGTGTACATTCCGCTATTGTACAGCAAAGTGTACCGGGATTATTTTAAATCAACCATCACTGAAAAAAGATTTCTTAAAAATATTTCATTCAGCATAGATATACAGAACTTCAGGCTGAAGAAAATTCTTCCTCAAATTGCATTTTAACCGTGCCCATACGCTACATAGAATATCAGCAAATAGACAAATTAAAGTGGGATACCTGCATTGATACTGCGGGCAATGGATTGGTGTACGCATATTCCTTTTATCTGGATACCATGGCAAAACATTGGGATGCTTTGATATTAAATGATTATGAAGCAGTGATGCCATTGACATGGAATAAAAAATATGGAATCAATTATTTGTACCAGCCGTTTTTTACTGCAGTACTTGGTGTATTTGGCAGAAATATTTCAGAGAGTGTAGTGACCGATTTTTTAAATTCCATACCAGCAAAATTTAAGTACTGGGATATTTATCTTAACAATGCCAATCGTTTTAAATTACCCAATTATAGTTTGTACGAAAGAATGAATTACATATTGCCACTAAACGATAATTATGAAAAATTATACGCTAATTTCCGTAACAACATTAAACGCAACATCAAAAAATCAATAAATTTAAACTGTATTGTAAAAAAAAATATTGATATAGCTGACGTAATAATATTGGCGCAGGAAAAGTCAAAAAAATTCTCCCCTGTCACCAGTCAGGATCATGATAATTTTAAAAAAGTGTACTGCTATTTTCATCAACAAAAAAAAGCTGTTACGTATGGTATTTACTCAATTAAAGGACAGTTGCTGGCATCGGCAGCCTTTCTATTTTCGCATGGCAGGGCTTATTATATTTTAGTAGGTAACCATCCCAATAGTAAAAATTACGGTGCATCACATTTGCTTATCAATGCGTTTATTAAGGATAATGCGGAGCAAAATTTATTGTTAGATCTTGAAGGAAGTGATGTACCAGGACTGGCATTTTTTTACGGCAGCTTTGGCGCAATAGAAGAAAAATACGCAGGATTAAAATTAAACAGGTTGCCTTTGTGGATGAAATGGTTTCAGAAATAAATCTATTTTATTATCCATTAATCAGCCGATGCTAATAACAACTGTTCTGCAATAAATATATCCATTGGTTTGGTAATTTTAATATTGCCTTCCTCTCCTTCTACCAAGTGTACTTTTAAGCCAAAAGCCTCTACCACAGTGGCTTCGTCGGTAAATTTATCTTTGTAATCTATCTTAAAGGCAGGTAGTAAAATTTTACTGTGAAAAGTTTGCGGAGTTTGTACCAGCTTAACCTTTCCCCGGTCAAATGCTTCATTGTCATCCCCTCTTATTAAACGAACACTGTCTTTACATTCTGTTACCGGTATTGCAGAGCCAAATTCAAGTGCTGCTTCATAACAGCGTTTTATCAAATTTTTTGTAAGGAGGCATCTAACTCCATCGTGCACAAATACCATACACTCTTCCGTTATCAATTCTAATCCATTTTGTACCGAGTGAAATCTTGTACGGCCGCCTGCGGTAATCTGGATTCTTTTATAATCAAAAAACGCATCAATAATTTCCTGCCCGGCAGCTATATGCTCTTCGGGCAGTACCAATATTACTGTAAGGTCGTTGTAAGATTGTAAAAATGTATAAAGGGTATAATACAATACCGGCTTACCTTTAATCAGTAAAAACTGTTTCGGAATTATACTATTCATCCTGCTGCCGGTTCCGCCTGCTACTACTACTGCTACTTTTTTCATTGGCGCAAAATTATAATTTTTCGGGTATAATAAATATTAGTAATTATTTTGCATCCATGTTTTTTAAAAAATACCGCCCGGTTTTGCTACTGGTAATTTTTTGTACAGCTTGTAATAAAAAAGAAAACCAACTGCAGCAGGTAATGGCATTGCAACAAATGAATGATCTGGCAACGGTGGAATATGTTGTTACCAAAATTATTAAAGCCAACGACAATAAAACCTGGTACAAAATTGGCGACCGAAAAATATTAATGAGCTGTAAAGCTACACTCACAGCGGGTATTGACCTTAGTAAAATTACAAGTAACCAGGTAAATATTGAAGGAAAAAATATTACGCTTACACTACCACATTCAAAAATGATTGCCGTAAATATAAAGCCCGAAGACATTGTGGAAGAGTACGAACAGGTGGATGTATTAAGGCAAACATTTACCGGTGAAGAACGAAATGCCTTGGCCATACAGGCAGAAAACCAGATTAACGCAAGCATTGCAGAACTGGGTATTTTACAAACTGCAGAAACCAATGCCGCATTGTTTGTAAATAATTTTTTGCACAGGCTGGGATTCGAAAAAATCATTATTCATTTTGATACTATAACACCCACAAAAAATTAATGCGCAACACTATCACCAAATATTTGTGGCTTGTATTACTGTTGCTGGCAGTAATTTTATTATTTCAGAAAATAAAATGGTTGCCTTCTTTTACTGATATTTTTAAGAGCAAACCACTTGAAATTGAAAATACGGCCATTGTAATAAAAGAGATCAATTCTCTTGCTCAATTAATTACCATTACTGCTTACAATGAAGTGGTAATTGAAGAGACGATAAAAGGCAATTCTATTTTTAACAATCCCCTCGTACCCACTTTATTGAATGTACCCGATCTTAGATATGCCGATAAAAAAATGGTTTTGATTGGTAAAGGAAAAGTACTGGCCGGAGTAGACCTGGCTAAATTAACTGACAAAGACGTTTTTGTACAGCGCGATTCTGTATCCGTCAAGCTGCCAAAAGCCTTACTGCTGCAGGTTATTCTAAATCCATCTGATTTTGAAACATTTGAAGAAACCGGTACCTGGACAGATGCAGAAGTAAGAGCACTTAAAATGAAGCTAAAAGATAAGCTGATCATCACTGTACTGAGACAAAATATTTTACCAAAGGCATCTGATAAAGCAAAATTATTAATAGAAAATTTTTTAACCAGTGTCGGATTTAAGAAAGTTACTATAACTTTTACACAGTAGTAATGAAAATAAAAAAGTATGGATTAAGCTGTTAATGAGGTAACGGATATTATCGATGCAGTTCCTCTTGTACAAAACAGTATAGAGTTTTTATCATTAATTTTAATATTGATTACGCATGAATTGTATTTTCAATTTAATAATTATCAATTATTAATTAAATCTGGTCTTTATAAATCCTTGTAAAATTTGTTCCATCACTACTTCTTGCACCGCGGTACATACCTGTGCTGTTAAATAACAAAGCCACATTGCCGGCTGCATCCACACCAATCATTCCTCCTTCACCATCCATTTTTGGCAACTTAATATTCACCACTTCATTCATGGCTTCTATCAAAGTCATGCCCTTGTATTCCATCAGGCAACTTACGTCATACGCTGCCACACTGCGTATAAATGGTTCGCCATGGCCGGTGCAACTAATGGCACAGGTTTTATTATTGGCATAAGTACCGGCGCCAATTAACGGACTATCCCCAATCCGGCCATATTTTTTATTGGTCATTCCTCCGGTGCTTGTTGCAGCTGCAATATTGCCATTACAATCGCAGGCAACCGCTCCAACAGTTCCAAACTTTTTATCTTTTATCAATTCTTCCGTTTGCTGTTGGGTATGGTCCAGCGAATAGTCGTCACTGCCCTGCATTTGCTTCCACTGATCGAACCTGAATTGTGAAAAGAAAAATTCATCCGGTTCTAATTTAATACCTTGCTTAAGGGCAAAATCATTGGCACCTTTTCCACTTAAAAAAACGTGGTTGCTGTTGCACATCACTTCCATTGCGAGTTCTACCGGGTTGCGCACATTGCGTACACCTGCCACTGCACCTGCCGTAAGATCTTTCCCAGCCATAATAGCCGCATCCATTTCCTGTACCCCTTCTTTGGTAAATACAGAACCACGACCAGCATTGAATAACACATTATCTTCTAAACTTACCACCACAGCTTTTACGGCGCTGGTAGAAGAACCTCCTGCTTCCAATATCACATAACCTGCTGCCAGTGCATCTTCCAGCCCCTGAAGGTATGCTCTTTCTAATTCAGGCGTCATGTCTTCCTTTAAAATAGTACCAGCCCCTCCATGTATTGCCAATGAAATTTTTTGCATTGATTGAATGTTTTATTAAGAGCGAAATTAGCTGATTTATAAGACAATCATTATTTGAGCAACCGTTATCATCCATTCGGCGAAACAGCTTTTACCCATTCAATAAAAAAAATTAAAGCTTGTGATTTATTTTGTTCCTCTTAAAGCAACGGTAATGAATGATTGTTAGAAAAGAATCAATGGTGGGGCTTAAAAAATAAAAATCAACTATTTGTTATTTTTTCAACAATCATTTGTTGTGTTATCATGTTCATACAGGCATGGTCGCCACGGTAGCAGGGCTTGTTGCCAAATACAGAACAGGGGCGGCAATACAATGTGGCCTGAACAATATTCTGCGGAAGTTGTGCCCAGCTTGTAAAGCCGGCATACGGATGCGTTGCTCCCCAAATGCTAACTACCGGTGTACCAAATAAAGCAGCCAGGTGCATATTGGCAGAATCCATACTAACCATTACAGTCAGATTGCTGATGATGGCAAGTTCTTCTTCAAATGAAAATTTTCCAGCCATATTATTTACACCTACCATATCATCTTCCCATTGCTGCAAAATAGCCGATTCATTTTCACCACCACCAAAAAGCAATACCACATTATTTCCATAAGTCAGTTGCTGCACCACTGCTTTCATTTTTTCGATGGGATACATTTTTTCTGTGTACTGTGCAAAGGGAGCAACACCAATTATTTTTTTACCAGATTCAAAAATTTTTACTGCCGGAAGTGGAATAGTTTGCGCAGGAAAAACCGGTGACTGATTTTTAAGTTCTGCAACATATCCGAGTTGTCTTAATACCTGTGCATAACGCTCATGCGTAGTAGTAAGTGGTTTAAAAATTTTATTTTCTTTTCTTGTTAGTGCTTTTTTTTCTTTTCTTCCCTTATCAATAGTAGCCGTTTTAAACCCACTTAAACTAAAAAATGTTTTTAATAAAGAAGAACGTAAAACACTGTGCAGATCTGCAATGGCAGTAAATGTTGTTGCTGACTTTAACTCTTTATACAGCCGGAAAATACCTGCGGGCCCCTTGTGTTGTTTTTTTAAATAGGCAGGATGAAAATGGCAACGTTCTATTCCCTGGAAAAGTGGTTGAAAAAATGCGTTCGATACCACCGTGACCATTAGCTGTGGATTTTGTTCCAGTATTTTTTTTATTACCGGTACGGTCATGGCAACATCGCCCATGGCAGAAAACCTGATTACCAGTATATGTTGCGGTAGTTGCACTTATTTGATTTGCTGTTGGTACAAAACAGGATTCAATCCCGGATCGTTGTACATTTTCATCTGTTTGTACACTTTCATGTACTTATCGCCACTTTCAATATCAGCAAGCAATTCATCAATAGCGGTTGAAAGATCTTTGCGCTGCTCCATCAAAACAGCCAGTTTATCAGTACAGTCAATGATGTGCCGGGCGCTTGCATTTTTGCGGTGCGCTTCTACATTCATGTGATAAATTTTGAGTGCCAGAATGGACAAACGATCAATGGCCCATGCCGGGCTTTCTGTATTAATTGTAGCTGTATTTTTGTGCTCGGTTTTTTTGTATTGCGCTAAAAAATAGCTGTCAATATATTCCACCATATCCGTTCTCAATTGATTGGAAACATCAATCTTTCTTTTTAGAGATAACCCCTCCATCGGATCAATATGGGGATTGCGTACAATATCTTCCAAGTGCCACTGAACGGTATCAATCCAGTTTTTATTATACAACAGATGCTCTAAAGTATCAACAGAAAAAGGATTGCTGGCAGGCGCATGCACGCTATCAATTTGGTGATAATTGCGGATACTACTATCAAAAATATTATTGCACAATGCACTTATCATCATTCAAAAAAAATTTATTCCGTTACTTTTTTATTTCGCACTGCAATATAATAAATTGGTATGCCAATCAATACAACTATCAATCCTGGCCAGGTAAATGCGGGTTTAAATGCTATCAGCAAAATACAAAAAGAAGGGGCCATTAAAATATAAATAGCTGGTAGTACCGGGTAACCAAAAGCTTTATAAGGCCGGTCTGCATCCGGCATTTTCTTTCTTAAAATAAAGATACCGGCAATTGTAAATGCATAAAACATCACTACCACAAAAGAGATCATATCCAGTAGGTCGCCATATTTGCCGCTTAAACACAACAGCGCCGCCACCAGGCATTGTATCCATAATGCAAATTCAGGCACGGCATTTTTGTTGAGCGCTCCTGCCTGTTTAAAAAATAACCCGTCTTTTGCCATCGTATTATATACCCTTGCACCAGCGAGTATTAAACCGTTATTGCAGCCAAAGGTGGAAATCATGATCATGATTGCAATGATAATAGTACCACTGCTGCCAAAAATAGCATCTGATGCACTCAAGGCTACCCGGTTATCTCTTGCAAATGCAAGCTCATTTAAAGGAACCGTTGCCAGGTAAACTACATTCAGTAAAATATAAATAATGGTTACTACCAACGTGCCAAGCATCAAACTAAGACCAATATTTCGTCGGGGATTTTTTATTTCACCTGCAATAAAAGTTACGTTATTCCAGGCGTCACTGCTGAAAATACTACCCACCATTGCACTCGCCATTGCACCTAAGGCTGCTCCCATCATTAGTGGTGTAAAATCAATACCATTAGTTGTTTTAGTAAGTTTTTGCATTACCCATGCGTTTTGCCAGTTAGCGTGCCACACGTTCCAGTTAAAGGCAATAAAACCTGCTATAATTAATCCAAATAAGGAAAGCAGTTTGGTAGAAGTAAAAATGCTCTGAATGATTTTACCGGTTTCTATCCCTCTAGTATTTATAAGCGTTAAAAGAACGATAAGTGCTATCGCAACTAATTGTGCGTAATGAACTTTTAAACTCAACAGACTAAAAGTATTTACATCGTCCCACGCCAGTGCCGGAATAAAATAGCCTGCAAATTTTGCAAAGCCTACTGCTACCGCCGCAATGGTACCTGTTTGTATTACAGCAAAAAAACTCCATCCGTATAAAAAACCTATTAGCGGATTATAGGATTCTTTCAGGTAAACATATTGACCTCCTGCTTTTGGAAACATGGCACTTAATTCGCCATAACTAAGTGCTGCTGTCAACGTCATAAAACCGGTAATTACCCATGCAGCCAGCAGCCAGCCGGCGCTGCCCATTTCTTTCAGCATATCTGCACTTACAATAAAAATTCCCGACCCTATCATTGACCCTGCCACAATCATGGTAGCATCAAACAAACTCAGCGAAGGTTTAAAAGTGGTTGTCGTCTCAGTCATAATAAGCATTTACCCGGTAAAGAATTGAAAAATTTACTTATAAAAAATCCCGTTATTTGGTAACGGGAATGAAGATATATAAATTGATTGAAATTATCGTTTACCCGGTTCTTTCATTTGTTCGTTCAATCCTTTAATAACATCAGCGGTAATGTTTAAAGTAGAGTCTTTAAAAAATAAATAATCGAGCCCGGTTCCGGTGGCTAAAATGTAACTGTAGTTTTTAGTTTTATTATATTCCTTCATAAAAGCCCTTACCCTGGTTTGCATATCTTCCATTATTTTAGCTCCTTTTTCTGCCAGACGTTGTGCCTTTGCCTGGCGGCTGCTCTCAATTTCCTGTTGTTTTTGGCCTAATTTATTCTGAAAAATTTCGGCCTCCTGCTGTGTAATGGCATTTCCTCTTTTAAGAAACTCATCTTTTTCGGCGGTTAATGAACGATAAGCATGTTCATATTCCTGAGTAATGTTTTTTTGTTCTGCCTCCAGTTCTTTTTTGCGAACTTTTATAAAAGATACATTATTGTTTAAAGAATCAAGCTCCACATAAGCCACAACGGGAATATTATCTCCGCAGCTATCTTTTAACCAGTAGTTGCTGGTATGTTTTTCCGCTGAAACTGATTTATTATTTTCGCTAAAATGCAGGTAAAATAATACTGCTACTGCTACAAATAATAAAATATTTATTACAAGGGAAAATTGCTTCATGCGCCTGGGTTTATTTGGGGCAAGATAACCACAAAGTGATATTTTTCAATACACAATGAACCATTTTTAGGAAAGGGTTAACAGCGGCATATATATTGATATATAAATTGTTTATTAATTTAAAAAATAGGCAATACACTACTGCACTTTATTAAATAAAAGATTTCTGTAACCGAATTTTAGTCTTTTTTAAAAAAATATACATCCAGGATGTTTGTAAAGTATTAAACTCACTCTATTTTTAAACCCATTGAAAAAGAATTTTTTATACAAAAAATTAAGTAGTTCCTCCCCATTGTTTCTGCTTAATTGGTCTTTAAACCATCAACAGTTTTACCCTGCTTTTCGGTTAATATCATCATAGCCTTGTATATCCTTTTGCAGGTTTTATTTTTATGGATGGTTTATAAAATATTAAAAGACGGCCATCCTTCCAGTCGCACGTTTGATGAACACTTTTATGATGATTTAGATTACAGGTGCAACGGAATTTAATAGAAGCAGTTAAATTTTAAACAGCTTGCTATCGGCTGGAAAAATGATATTTTACCAGACTATGCCGATACTTTTTTATTTTAAAAAATTGTTTTAATTAAAGCCTGAGTAACCGTCCGGTAAAAAGGTAATTATTTGTATAACTTACACTACTGTGCAACTCGTATTCCCTCTTGGACGTAAGCGTCCACCTGTGTTGCTCGTTTAGATGTATTCGCTCAATAACATACATTAAATATTTATATCTTGATACTAATCTTCGTTGTTCCGCAAAAACAAAAATTTACGCAAATGGCAGTTTTAAGACATACTTAGAATTGTTGCGGTTAAAAACACAATGGTTTTTAGTAAATTTTTGAAACAAAAAAACCGCAACATCACTGTTACGGTTTTTAAAATTTATTTATAAAAAAATAATTACTTCACTTCTTCAAACTCTGCGTCTGTAACGTTTTCAGCATTTGCGTTTCCATCTGCCTGCCCCTGCTGTGCGCCTGCGTTGCCTTGCGGTTGCTGAGCACCTGCACCATCCTGTGTAGCCTTGTACATTTCTTCACTTGCGGCTGTCCACGCTGCATTCATTTCAGCAATAGCTGTATCAATGGTTGCCAAATCCTGTACTTTATGCGCTTCTTTTAACTTAGCCAAAGCAGTTTCGATGGGTGCTTTTTTATCCGCACTAATCTTATCGCCATATTCCTTCAATTGTTTTTCTGTCTGAAATATTAAGCTATCTGCCTGGTTAATTTTTTCTATCTTTTCTTTTTCCGCTTTGTCAGTTGCTTCATTCGCTTTAGCTTCATTCTTCATTTTTTCAATGTCTTCCTTGCTTAAACCGCTACCTGCTTCAATCCGAATATTATGACTTTTTCCTGTTCCCTTATCTTTTGCAGTAACATGTAAAATACCGTTGGCATCTATGTCAAAAGTTACTTCAATCTGAGGAACGCCGCGTTGTGCCGGAGGTATATCCACTAAATTAAATTTACCCAAGCTTTTATTCTGGCTGGCTAATGGCCTCTCACCCTGCAATACATGAATTTCAACACCAGGCTGATTGTCGCTGGCGGTACTAAAGGTTTCTGATTTTTTTGTTGGGATAGTTGTATTGCTTTCAATCAACCTTGTCATAACACCACCCATGGTTTCAATACCCAAACTTAACGGAGTAACATCCAGCAACAAAACATCTTTTACATCACCAGATAAAACACCACCCTGAATAGAAGCTCCGATAGCAACTACCTCATCAGGATTAACGCTGCGGTTGGCTTTTTTGCCAAAGAATTTTTCTACAATTTCCTGTACTTTGGGTATACGGGTACTGCCACCAACTAAAATAACTTCATCAATATCGGTGATGGATAAATTGGCATCTTTCAATGCAAGTTCACATGGTTTTAAACACCTCGAAAACAATTCATCCGATAATTTTTCAAACTGTGCACGCGTGAATTTTTTCACCAAATGCTTCGGCACTCCATCAACTGCTGTAACATAAGGCAGGTTGATTTCTGTTTCTGAAGAAGAAGATAGTTCTACCTTGGCTTTTTCAGCAGCCTCTTTTAAACGCTGCCATGCCATTGGATCTTTACGCAGGTCGATGGCTTCATCTTTTTTAAATTCTTCAGCCAGCCAATCCATAATCACTTTATCAAAATCATCACCACCTAAATGTGTATCACCATTGGTACTTTTTACTTCAAAAACACCTTCGCCCAATTCAAGAATTGATATATCAAATGTACCTCCCCCTAAATCGAACACCGCAATCTTCTGATCCTGGTGCTTTTTATCAAGGCCATAAGCAAGTGCTGCAGCAGTAGGTTCGTTGATGATTCTTCTAACAGTAAGGCCGGCAATTTCACCAGCTTCCTTTGTTGCCTGGCGCTGAGCATCGTTAAAGTAAGCAGGTACGGTAATAACCGCTTCCGTAACTTCTGTACCCAGGTAATCTTCAGCAGTTTTTTTCATCTTCTGCAAAATCATGGCGCTAATTTCCTGCGGCGTATACATTCTGCCATCTATATCTATACGAACGGTATCATTGTCACCTTTTACTACTTTATAACTATTGTGGCTGATATCACTGGTAACTTCATTCCACTTATGTCCCATAAAACGCTTTACACTCATAATAGTGTTGTGCGGATTAGTAATGGCCTGACGCTTTGCGGGATCACCTACTTTACGCTCGCCATTTTTAAGAAAAGCCACAATAGAAGGTGTGGTGCGGCGACCTTCATCGTTCGCAATAACTACCGGTTCGTTGCCTTCCATCACAGAAACGCAACTGTTGGTAGTTCCTAAATCTATTCCTATTATCTTACCCATGATTGATTATTTTTTTGTTCAGTATTGGTATTCAATGATTGTGCCACATGGTTTTGGGTGAAAAAATGGCAGATGAATAATTTATGGGGTTAAACAAAAATGAGGATCTAGATTATTTTACTAAATGGCGCCATCAAAGAACATGGTGATCCGGTGTTTTTTTTACTTTAAAAGTAAAGTAACTCTGGCTGATATAACTTATGCCAATAATGAGGATGGTGGTAATTATCTGTGCCAAAACTGCATCCAGGTTAAGGTACTGAACAAAAAAATTGAGCAAAAAATAATTGATGGCAAGGTTAAGCAGCAAAGACAGAGAGTATCTGAATAGCTGTATATGACCCTTTAAATTTGAAGTAGTAAAAACAATATATTTATTAAGGGTGAAGCCCATTACAAAGCTAAAACAGGTTGAAACAAATAACGCAGCGTTGTAGGATTTAAATGCATACAACCCGATGTCGAACTGCTCTTCGTTAAATACATATTTATGGCAGGTTACAAAAATAAAAAATCCCATCACTGCATTGCTGCCACCACAGGCTGCATACCGAAAAGTTTGCAAAGGCATTATTTTACTAAAGGGAGGATAAAAAAAACTGATGAGTGATAAAATACCCTTTTTAATCATACACATAAAAAATGGCCGTGAAGATAAATTATTTTCTGT
The DNA here is from genome assembly GCF_014377975.1 of Ferruginibacter sp. GTDB lineage: Bacteria > Bacteroidota > Bacteroidia > Chitinophagales > Chitinophagaceae > Ferruginibacter. Next base: position 19,561 of record NZ_JACMOO010000149.1, on the reverse strand, counting down.
TTTAAAAAAGTCAAAAAAATATCCCGCAAATAAGCAGGATATTTTTTTAACCCATATTTTGCAGTAGAGTTATCCTGTAAGATTTAATGGCAGGTTTGAGTTTACAATAAAAGAGAAGAGACTGTTATACCATTGCCTTCTTTTGAGGGGTACAGACATTTTTAGCACATTCCCCTTTATCCAGGAACCAACTGCAAAGCAGTTGAATCTTAATGTGGCAAGTGTAGGACTGGGCTACTTTTGCAATGTTACCTGGCGGAATAAACTCATCAAATTATAGGCGACCATTACAAAGCCATGGCTGTTTCTGTGGCACAAAAATCATCCATACAAAATCCCTGAACTCCAAAATCTTCTTTTAGTTCCTTTATCCTGTTTTCTGCATCCCCTCTACGTTTATATTGTTCCGAAATTTCGGTTGCAGGTAATGTTTGATTGCAAACAAAAGCATGATAACGGGTTTAAAAAACTTTATCTATATCAATATCTTCTAACTTAAAAAGGCTGGTTAGTCTTTTACCTATTGTCTTTTTACAGATCTCCTCCTGTTGTTTGATAATAACTACTCTTCTGGGTTTACTCCAATTGCCTTGTTTAAATTCTATTTCGGTAATCCAAATTCCCATGCCGATGGCCTGCCAATTTTTAATACCATAAATAGTCTTTTGAAGCCTGGCATAAAGTTTACAAGACATCACACAAGCTATTTGTTTATCTTCTATAAATTTTATAATTGTTTCGCTGCAAAAACCACTATCCGCTCTAAATAAGCCTACTTTTTTATTTTTAAGAATGCCAAATGTTTCTTCTAAAAAATGAATATAATTGCTACTGCTGCCGTTGTTGCCACTTCGGTTCCAACAATTGGCTACCATTCTAATATCGTTTATAAAAGCAATAATGGATGATGGCTGTTGCGCCCCCGTTTGGTGGAATTATACCCCCTTTTACTTCCTTGTTGTTGGCCGTAACGGGTGATTACACTGCTATCTACATCCAATGTATAATTATCAAACTGTAACTGATCAAAGAACCAACTGTTTAATTCTATGAATACAGAATGATTAAGTGAAGGAGTGAATTTTTTAAAGAATTCCAAAAGTAGTACCAAATGCGACTCGTTTCCAACCAAAAATCTGCCGTAAAACCTCGTCTAAACGTACAACTGCTGTGTGGCTGAATCTAAAACATCCGATCCAGATACTCACCCAAAAACTTTCAATAATACTTATAGAATCTATACTGTTGTTGCTCTTGCCCTGTGGCAAACCCAACTCAATTAATTTTTTACTAATCCCCGTCTTGTCTATCAACATTTTCATTTCCTTCATACCTCCCCAGGGCGTTACCAAATTATCGCTGTATTCGTGTCCCATACTCATACTCAAATTTACGACAGACTGGCATAAAATAATCTACTGCTAAATCTGGGTTTAATAATATTTTCAACGTGCCGTTAATTAAAATGTATATCGGGCAGCAATTCCCCCAAAATTCCCACCAAACCCACGATACCTTTCATTCCCAAAATCAAAAGATGGTTGCCAGTCTGCAGAAAGGTTAAGGGGAATGTTTTTAAATTTATAATCCAAACCTATTACCCCATCTAAACCTATAGATGCATAACTTCCTTTGCCATCTCTGATATCATTATAGTACTTGTCATTGTAAAATCCGATATGAGCTCCGGGACCTGCATACCACTTTAAACCAGGAGCATTGGGAATATCCCAATGAAATTCATAAAGTCCCGTTATTCTTCCACCTCTTTCCCATGCAAAACCCAACGCTTCCAGTGCTGTATTTTTTTTCACGAAATATTTTAAGGTAACAGCAGCGCCTCCAGATCCGGGATAAAGCTTAATACCTAGTGCTGTTGTGTAACTGGAAGAATTAAAAGAGCTGCTTTTTTGCGCTGTAACATTTGTACCTGCTAACAACAAAACAATTACGCTTAATAAAATAATTTTTTTCATATATTTTTTGATATTTAATTCACCCCCGGTAAAAAATCATGCCAAAGCCTTGTAAATAAACTTGTTTATATCTGTAAAAGCTTAACTATAAAATTCTTCTTTCAAAGCTTTCACCCTGTCATCTGCCAAATATTCATCGTACGTCATCAGGCGGTCAATCATTCCTTTGGGGGTAATTTCAATGATCCTGTTAGCTACTGTATCCATAAACTGATGATCATGCGTTGTTAGCAATACTACGCCCGGAAACGTTAGCATACCATCGTTAAAAGCTGTTATACTTTCCAGGTCAAGATGGTTGGTTGGTTCATCTAAAACAACCACATTGGGATTTTGCAACATCATTTTACTGGTCATACAACGAACCTTTTCTCCTCCGCTCAAAACATTTGTTTTCTTTAAAATCTCATCGCCGCTAAATAACATTTTACCCAAAAAGCCACGGATAAAATCTTCATCCACATCTTTTGTATTGGGTGGCACAAACTGGCGCAACCAATCCATCAGGTTTAGATTACCCGTAAAAAATTCTGTATTATCATTAGGCAAATAAGCCGACGTAATCGTGGTTCCCCACTCGTACTTACCATGATCGGCCTTCATTTTACCATTGATGATTTCAAAAAAAGATGTAAGGGCCACATGGTTGCGACTTAAAAAGGCAATTTTTTGACCCTTAGTAATATCAAATGTTATGTTGCTGAACAGTGCCCTTCCATCAACAGCTTTAGACAATTTCTCTACATTTAAAATCTGATTACCTACCTCTCTTTCCGGTTTAAAAATAATACCAGGATACTTTCTGTTGCTGGGCGTAATATCTTCAAACACCAGCTTATCCAATGCCTTTTTGCGGCTGGTGGCCTGTTTACTTTTGGAAGCATTGGCACTAAAACGGGCAATAAATTCCAGCAGGTCTTTTTTCTTTTCTTCCTGTTTTTTATTTTTATCACTTGCCTGTCTTGCAGCCAACTGAGAGCTTTCGTACCAAAACGTATAGTTGCCTGTATAAATTTTAATTTTCTGTTTATCCACATCCGCCACATGGGTACAAACGGCATCTAAAAAGTGACGGTCATGGCTTACGACTAAAACTATGTTCTGGTAATCAGCCAAAAAGTTTTCCAGCCAACTGATGGTTTCCACATCCAGGTTGTTGGTAGGTTCATCCAGTAATAATATGTCGGGGTTACCAAAAAGCGCCTGGGCAAGCAATACCCTTACTTTAATATTACCGCCAATATCCTTCATCAGCATCTGGTGCATTTCTTCTTTTACGCCCAGTTCATTTAAAAATTGTGCCGCATCACTTTCTGCGGTATAGCCACCCATTTCGCCAAATTCATGCTCCAGTTCGCCTGCCTTCATACCATCGGCTTCCGTAAAATCTTCCTTTAAATAAATGGCATCTTTTTCTATCATTAGATTCCACATCTTTTTATGGCCCATCATAACGGTATGCAGTACAGAGGTGTCGTCAAAACCAAAATGATCCTGCCTTAGCACGGCCATGCGTTCACCGGGCGTAATACTTACGGTTCCTTTATTGGGCTCAATTTCGCCACTCAATATTTTAATAAAAGTAGATTTTCCTGCGCCATTGGCACCGATAACCCCATAGCAATTCCCTTTTACAAAAGAGATATTTACTTCATCAAACAAAACCCTTTTGCCATAGGCGAGGGTTACATTATTTACACTTATCATAATTTTAAAATGGGCGCAAAGATAGTGGATAATGAATAATTATTGATAGAGACGCGGATTGTGCGGATTGATACGGATTAAACGGATTTTGTTTTTTATTCCGCTAAATCTGTTTTAATAAACAACAGCCATTGATAGAAACGCTGATCAAGCTGATTAAGCGGATTAATACGGATAAAACGGATATTACTTTTTAAAATCCGTAAAATCAGTTCCCAGCAGCGTCATCAGCGTTTCTATCAAAATAGATTTCATTTTTCAATCTTCATTGGATCTATCAAAACGATCTAACCTCATTTCATTATTTTTGCAGCATGTCAATTGTAAATACCATAAAACTAACCGTAACAGCAGCGTTATCTGCATTGTACAATCATCCTTATACAGAAAAAGATTTCCAGATCAACCAGACTAAACCGGAGTTTGAGGGAGATTATACCATCGTAATGTTTTCGCTTGTAAAATCCCTGAAGACATCGCCGGAGGTGATTGGCGATGCGCTGGGAGGTTATCTCGTTCAAAATCATCCAGCATTGTTTGCTGATTTTAATATCATCAAAGGCTTTCTAAATCTCTCCATACCTGATACTTTTTGGAGCAGGCTGCTGCAAAAAAATTATGCGGATGCAGACTATGGTAAAATAGAAAAAAATGGTAAAAAGGTGATGGTTGAATATTCTTCTCCCAACACCAACAAACCTTTACACCTGGGCCATTTAAGAAATAATTTTTTGGGGTGGAGTGTGGCTAAAATTTATAAAGCCAGTGGATATGAAGTTATAAAAAGCTGCATTGTAAACGACCGGGGTATTCACATCTGCAAGAGCATGATTGCCTGGCAAAAATATGCCAATGGTGCTACGCCTCAATCTACCGGCATAAAAGGCGATCATCTGGTGGGTGATTACTATGTACGTTTTGAAAACGATCTTAAAGCTGAAAGCCAGCTTTTAATCAATAAAATTAACCTTGCCGACCTAACAGATTTTAGCGGTCCAGCACTGGAGAAATTAGATAAATTACTGGTTGCATTAACCAAACTCGACGAAATAAAAGATGAAGAGAAAATTGCAAAACTGCATGATGAAATAAAAGAAGTAGCCCGTAACAATACCCAGGTAATTGCCGAAGCCAAACAAATGTTGCTGGAATGGGAACAAGGAAAACCAGAGGTAATTGAACTGTGGAAAAAAATGAATGGCTGGGTATACGAAGGCTTTGATATTACTTACAAGCGCATTGGCAGCGACTTTGATAAAATTTATTATGAAAGCAATACTTACCTGTTGGGCAAATACATTGTACAACAAGGGCTTGATAAAAAAGTATTTTTTAAAAAAGATGATGGCAGCATCTGGATAGATTTAACTGCTGACGGACTGGATGAAAAACTGGTACAACGCAAGGATGGAACATCTGTTTATATTACGCAGGATATTGGCCTTGCCTTACAGAAATACGAAGAATTTAAAATTGACACTAGCATTTATGTAATTGGCAACGAGCAAAACTATCACATGAAAGTGTTACAGTTGATCTGTAAAAAACTGGGTATGCCCAATGCAGATAATATTGTTCATTTAAGTTACGGCATGGTGGAATTAACAACCGGAAAAATGAAAAGCCGGGAAGGAACGGTAGTAGATGCAGATGATTTAATAGACGAAATGATTGCCACATCACAAAGGCATACCGAAGAGCTGGGCAAGGTGAAAGACTTTACAGAAGTAGAATTGACAGACCTGTATGATACCATTGGCCTGGGTGCCATGAAATTTTATTTGCTACGGGTTGATCCTAAAAAAACGATGGTGTTTAACCCGGAAGAAAGCATCGACTTTCATGGATTTACCGGTCCTTTTGTGCAATACACGCATGCAAGAATAAAAAGCATTTTACGCAAAGAACCGTTAGTTAGGCAGGAGCTTTTAGGCGAAATCAATTTTTTAAAATTAGAGAAAGAAGTAATTGTACTGCTGGAACAATATCCTGGTGCCATTGAGCAAGCCTGCTTTGAACACAATCCATCTGTGATAGCCATGTATGTTTTTAACCTGGCAAAAACATTCAACTCATTTTATGTTGAGCATTCTATTTCTAACGCGGAAAATGCGGACAAAAAACAGCTTCGTTTACAGTTGGCTGTTATGACTGCCAATGCGTTGAAAAGCGGAATGGAATTGTTAGGAATACGTGTGCCTGAACGAATGTAGAACATGGCTGATGACAGATACACGGATTGGACGGATTAATACGGATAAACCCATTTTTTTAACCTCGGCAATTCGTAAAAATCAGTTCCAATCATCGTCGTCAGCGTGTCTGTCACCCTAACATTTTTTGCAATCCTTCTTTAAAACTTATAGGTTCATACCCCAATTGTTCTTTCGCCTTATCAATGATAAACCCCGTGGTGGCAGGCCTTTTGGCTGGTTGTGTAAAAACGGAGGCATCTACTTTTTCAATCAGCAATTTATCGAGGTGCAGGTAGTCCGCTGTTGCCATCGCCATATCGTAAGGGCTTAAAAAATCTTTTCCTGAAATATGAAAGAGGCCGGTTACTTTCTTTTCTGCTATCAATAAAATCCCTTTAGCCAGGTCTTCAATGTAGGTGGGCGTGCGCCACTGATCGCTTACTACTTTTATTTTTTTGCCTGCCTCCAGGTTTTCTTTTACCCAGCTTACAATATTGCTGCGTGTACCAAATAAAATATTACCATACAGCAAGCAAGTTCTTACAATGGCATAGGGCAAACCGCTTTCTGCCACGGCCTTTTCGGCGGCAACTTTTGTACTGCCATAATAACTTACCGGGTTCAGTTCATCTGTTTCTTTATATGGCCCGTGTATGCCATCAAATACAAAATCGGTACTTATAAAAATCACAAAGGCATTTATCATTTTTGCTGCATCCACTAAAAAACGGGTAGCTGTTACGTTTATCTCCCACGCTTTAATAGGTTGCTGCTCACATTCATCTACCTGCGTTAATGCGGCGCAATGAATAATAATATCGGGCGCTAATTTCTCCATCATCGAATTAACCGCCATGCCATCGGTAATATCGAGCGAATAATAATGAATGTGGCTATTGGGTATCACCTGGCTTGGTTCTGTTTTGCTGGTAGCCAGCACTTCATGATCAGTGCTGTTCAGTATTAATTTTACAAGATGTTGTCCCAATAAGCCGTTGGCTCCTGTAATTAAAATTTTCATTGTAGTTGTGGCGTTACACCCATATTGTAAAAAATGAAAGAATATATATCTGCAATTGTTTCAATATTTTTTTTGGTATTGCTTGCACCATGCCCGCTATTGGTATCAATGCGAATCAGTACAGGGTTACTGCCTTTGTATTTTTCCTGCAGTGTAGCAATATATTTAAAAGAATGTGCCGGTACTACCCTGTCGTCATGATCGGCTGTTGTTACCAGTACAGCAGGATAATTCAGGTTGGATTTAATATTATGCAATGGCGAAAAAGAATAAAGGTTCTTAAAATTCACTACATCTTTTTCACTGCTGCCATAGTCAGCAATCCAGTTCCACCCAATAGTAAATTTATGAAAGCGCAGCATATCCATAACGCCTACCTGGGCAATCGCCACTTTAAAAAGATCGGGCCGCTGGTTGATGACAGCACCCACTAACAGACCGCCATTACTGCCACCCCTGATGGCCAGCTTTTGACTGCTGGTATATTTTTGGGCAATTAAATATTCCCCTGCGGCAATAAAATCGTCAAATACATTTTGCTTGTTTAATAACATTCCTGCCTGGTGCCATTTTTCACCATACTCTCCGCCACCCCGCAAATTGGCTTGTGCATAAATGCCGCCTGCATTTAAAAAAGGCAGTAGGGTTGCGCTAAACCCTGGCTCTAGGTTTATATTAAAACCACCATATCCATATAACAAGGTAACGTTGTTACCATCTAACTGTATCCCTTTTTTGCTAACAATAAACATAGGGATTTTTGTTCCGTCCTTAGACGGGTAAAAAACCTGTTTGGTTTCATAATCGGCAGGGTTAAAGCTCACTTCCGGCTGACGGAATATAGTACTGGCAGTGGTGGCAATATCATATTTATAAATAGTTGGGGGCACGGTGAAAGAAGTGTACACATAAAACAGAAACTTGTCATCTTTGTTACCGCCTAATCCGCCACTATTGCCTAGTCCGGGGTATTTAATTTCGTTTAAAAACTTACCTGTAAAATTGTACACATAAGTACGCGTGCTTACATCTTTTAAATAATCAAGAAATAATTTACCGCCTCCTGTGTTGGCACTTAGCAATGGTTCTTTTTTTTCGGATACAATAATTTCAGCACCTAAAATATCGGGATGAGCAATGCTTACAGCAATCACTTTGCTGTTGGGTGCGCCTTCATTGGTTTTTAAAATAAACCGGTCTTTTGTATTATCTATCAAATGATAATCATTATTAGTAATTTCTTTAACAATAGGTATAAAACTGGTGTCAGATGTTTGATTTAAGTTTTTAAAATAAAGGGCATTTCCATCCAGGCCTTTTCCTCTGTCGCTGATGTTTAAAAATAAATAGTGTTCATCTTCGCTCGTGGATGCAGTGATAAAGCGTTGCGGATTTTCTTTATTTTCGTAAACGAGTTTATCTTCTATTTGCGGGGTACCTGCTTTATGAAAATATACCTGGTGGTTTTCGTTTTTAGCAGTTAGATCGCTGCTGCCTTTTTGTGGTGCCGGGTAACGGCTGTAGTAAAAGCCATTCCCTTTCCAGGCAGCAGAACTAAATTTTACCCAGCTCAATTCATCGCTCAGATCCTTTCCGGTTTTCATATCCCTCACATAGTATGTTTGCCAGTCGCTGCCCCCCTTGCTAAGTCCAATAGCAGCGTAATGCCCATCTTTACTTAATGAAAATAATTGTAACCGGGTAGTGCCATCTAAACTTAGTTTATTTGGATCAATTACCAGTTCCGGTTTACCATTCAAGCCTTGCTGGCGGTACAATACGCTTTGATTTTGCAGGCCCTCATTTTTATAAAAATAAAACCAGCCGCCCTTTTTGAAAGGAGCCGAAAATTTAGGATAATTGTATACTTTTTCAATAGCTTCCCTAAAGTTTTTGCGGTAAGGAATTGCATCGAGGTACTGTTGCGTAACCGCATTTTGTACCTTTACCCATTGTTTGGTTGAGTCGCTTTTATCATCTTCGAGCCAGCGGTATGGGTCGGATACTTTGATACCAAAGTAATCATCTGTCTGGTTCACTTTTTTTGTTTCGGGATATTGTATTTGTGCGTTCAGTGTTTTCATCATTACTAAAGATCCTGCCAACATAAACAAAATATTTTTTTTAATCATTTGCATATAAATAGTTTAATAAAATTATGGAAGCCTTTGAAAATAATCATTTAAAAACAAATTTAGAGAGCAATTATTTAAATCATCAATCTACTTTTAATACAATTATATTTAAAAGCAGCTAACTATCGCACTGATATCATCTTTTGTCTTTTTAATCACTTTATTTTTTTATTTGAAACGGGTATTTAATTCTACAATCCTGACTGCGTTAGATGGACAATCTGAATAAAGTAGTGTTGTAATGCCTTTGACAGAACAATCGCTTAATTACGCGTTTGTGGCATGAAATTTACTTTTGAAGTTATTTTACGATTACTCATTAAAACAAATAAACATGGAAGAAATATTAAATGATAATATTACAGGTAAAAATGAAGAAGGTCTTTACCCTAACCTTCCTTTAAAATGTCTCACCGCTACTTCTATAATCGGAGATAAAGTGCATAATAAACTAGCTGAACATTTGGGCAGCATAAAAGATATTATGGTGAATGTAAACACCGGACAGATTGAATATTTTATAATAGAATTTGGTGGGTTTTTAGGTATAGGAGAAAAGTTCTTTGCTATTCCTTTCAGGCTTCTTACCGTTGATCCTGTTAACCAGTTATTTATTATTGATCAAACAAAAGAAGAGCTTTCAAAAGCGCCTGGGTTTGATAAAGAGCATTGGCCTGAAACAAATATTCATTATTACAACGCCGAGCAGCATTGGAGTTTTATGTAAGCAGAAAATAAAAAAACAGAAATTTTAGTTAAACTGAAAAAAGTTTTCTTGTTCCCTTTACTAAAAAAAATGTAATGATAAATGCGCTGATAACATCCATGGAATAATGAACATGCTGCACCAAAACGAGTAACCCTACTGAAATTGAACCGAGTAACACAAAGATTTTATCTTTCCTTTTCGGAAGACATAAATACACCATAAATAAATTACTGGTATGGCCAGAGAAAAAAAGGTCTTTGGTAATAAATATTCCTCTACCACCATAAGTAAGGCTGGTGATTGGATCCCGTAAAACAATCAGTCCTTCAGGAGGGTTAAGTGCAAACAGGTAAATGGTTATCATTCTTAGCAGCAGCAACGCTACGGAACAAATCAGCATGCGTAAAAAAATAGCCGGTTCCTGCACACTTCGAACAATGGCCAGTAAAAACACCGACCAGATTATGATAAAAATAAGTACAGAAAAATCAATGGCAGGTATATATTGTAATAGCCAGTCGGTCAACACAGCTCCATCCCTTTTTTCTATATAGGAAAAAAAATAAGGCAGAAAAATTAACAGGCTTAAAAACATCAGCAATCCGCTAATTAGTTTTGTACGAAATAGCTTGTTTTGACAGGCCTTACTCCAACCGTAGCTTTTATCATAGGTATAACTTGTAACATTATTCACGGTGCAAAAATAAACACCTCTTTGATATAATATCTAAAATTTTAAAACATTAACAGCCAGTTTCTAAATTTGCTGAAAAATAAAAAATATTTTCTGACTAAAAAACAGCCAATTTAATAACAGCATGCAACAACGATTCAGTTACATGCCAATTAATTTATTCCTTTATTTTTGTTTTGAAAGATTTTTAAAGGATGATTGTTTTATTTTTTCTTTAAGTACTCCACACATATTGCCCAATGGTATAACGGAAGTATTACAGATTCTTATTTTGTCTGTCTTGTTTCAATTACTGATTGGGCAACCAGCGGAAACAAATCCGTTTTATTATCAATTTTCTGTTCTTCAATTTCGCTGAAACTCTCTACCAGCTTGTATATCTGGTTAACCGCTCTGTTGAGTCTGGTGGCTCAATAACGCATTACAACAAAAATTATATTTTTAATAGCACACCGAACCTGTCATTTCTGTTATTCTGTTTTGCATCAACTTCTGGATAATGCACATCATAACTGTTAAGATCTTTTAAAGCCTTATATAGGCTTAGGTTCGGTTTAATTGCGCAAATTGATAGTGTGTTTGAAATACAGCAGTAAGGTATTTTTCCCTGACAGTTATATCAACTTCCTTTTTTTTCATTGATAGCAGCCGTGCCGCGTAACATTGAAAAAATAAAATCAGTATGTAAATTGTTGAATGTTGGTTTCATTTTATTTCCATAACATTAGCTTACTTGTGATAAAGAATATTAGCAAGGATTGTTAAATGCGTATATGTAAGTTTTGTAAAATTAAGTGCTGCCCTCCCTTTGAGATAATTACTTTGTTCTTTCACCAATTAAAAATAAGAATTATCCTGTTTTTTAAACTTGTCCAAATGCTTTATAACCTGTATAATAAGAAGGTAATTTGTTAACTTACTCAAAAAATAATTGTTATGAAAATTAGCCGCATTCTGGTATCAGTTATATTTTTACTATTGTCCTGCAGCTCTAAATTACCCCCCGATAATAACTGGTCCATCGGCAAATGGACACTCATTGAGTTAAAGGAAGTACCGGTAAAGCAAAGCGGAAACACGAATAAAGATGCACACCTGGTTTTTGAAACTGCTGCAAAAAATTACCGCGGTTTTGGTGGCTGCAATCCCATAAATGGAACCTATACTATTAACAATGGCAAAATTAAATTTACCGCACAGGTTTACCAGTTAGCAGCCTGCCCGGATATGCCTTTTGAAACCACTTTTTTAAATGCCTTAAATGAGGTAGATAAATACCTGGTTACCGGTAATACTTTAGTTTTAAAAAAAGGTAAAACCACGTTAATAAAAATGCAGCGAAAATAATAATTACTTAAAAGGCTTTTAAAAAAATAGCCCCGGCAATTGCCGGGGTGTAAAAAAAATAATATAATATTTTAGAAGATTATCAAATTAATAGCCCCAACTCTTCATAACTTTTAAGTCTTCTTCTGAACATTCCAGGGGTGTTTTACCCTGGTAACTCTCCTGTTCAATTATAAACTCTGTAGTACCGCCGGACTTTTTGAAAAGATCAACTATTTTTTTAACGGGTAAAATTCCCTTTCCTAAAACGGTGCTGTCATATTCATCATCCATCTCTCCTTTTGCTGTTGATTTTATTTCATCTTTTACATGCATACTTTCGAAACGGCCCGGATATTTTTTCAAAATTTCCAGTGCTCTTCCGCCTGCGCCATACATATTGCCAATGTCAATTTGTTGTATTACTAATTTTGGATCAGTATGTTCCAGTATGATATCATACACCTTCTTACCATTTAAAGATTCTTTAAATTCAAAATCATGATTATGATAGCCGAATTTCATTCCTGATTTCTGGCAAAGTTCACCAGATTTATTAAAAATATCCAGCATGCCCAGCAAATCATCATAATTTTTGCGAAGGCTGTCATCCAGCCAGGGGCTTATAACATAGCGCTGTCCGGCAATAGCAGCATCTTCCACCGTTTGTTTCCAGCCATCCGTAAAGTCATTGGCGTTTTTATCCCAATGTTTACCAGTCATTACAGTATGACCACTCGGCATTTTTAATCCAAGATCGTTCAACACTTTTTTAAATTCAGCAGCAGAATAGCCATAAAATTTCCGGTCCCCATAGTTGGCATGTTCTAGGTTTTTGTATCCCATTGCAGATAGTTGCTTCAAAGTTCCCAACGGGTCTGTTTTCATATCATCCCGAACTGAATATAACTGAATGCCCAGCGTTGTTGATCCTGCAGTTCGGGTAGCAAAAATCTGGTTGGATAAAAACATAGTTCCTGCAAGTGAGAGTGAACTTTTTACTAAAAATTTTCTTCTGGTAAGTGTCATTTTTTCTAGATTTTTTATGGAAGAAGTAAATAAATATTAAAAGGCATTGTTAATATGCGGCTATAAATATATTGATAAAATCGTGAACAACCTTTGTATTACCGAACTAACTTGTTTTAACGAAATAAGGGTAGTATCTACATCCGGATTTACAGAATAAATTGAACTAGACAAAAGGTAATTGCAAGTTGTGATAAAACATTATTTTGACGAAATAAAAATTGAGATAATTATTGCATTATCTGCCCCCGGAAATTTTCATCTATCTCTATCTTGTTAAAACAAATTGTGTGCATGATAAAAACTACCTGTTTGCAAGCAGACCGAAAACAACGGTTGTTTCAAAATATCATTTGTTGGGCAATAAAAATAAGTCAGTGCCACGGTTGCCTTTTTCGGTTGGCACTCATAACGCACTATCTGTAAAAAAAAATTATATTTGTAATAAAATTTCTGAGTTCTAACCATCTATAATTTTTGTAAATGAATTTATTTTATTATCATTAAAATTATCAAGCATGCAAACTGATATCCTATTTCAAAAAGAAAATGCTCCCCAGCCTACATGGCTCACAATTTTCAGGGTTATGCTCGGTTTAATTATTTTATGGAAAGGCTTTTTATTTTTTAAAGATACCGTTGTGCTAGAAACAATGTTGAAAACAGGCGGCCTGGAAATTTTTGGTAAAAATAGCCAGGTATTGGCTTTCATCATTACCTACTTCAATTTACTGGGTGGCTTTTTTATAATAATTGGCCTTTTCACCAGGTGGATGTGTATCATTCAAATAGTAATTATAATAGGGGCGATTTTTTTTGTGAACAGCAGACTGGGTATGAGTTTTTCCAATACAGAGTTGTTATTATCTTTAGTCGTTTTACTATTGGCAGTGTTATTTGCAGTAAAGGGTAGCGGATTCATATCTGCCGATGAATATTTTCGCAGCTATACCAAAGCAGGTCTTGAACCAGGTCATACAGACAAGTTTTTTGAGTAAAATTTATTTAATAACTTTTTTGTAAAGAAAAAATACATCCTTCTATCTTCACAAAATCAGCCAACTTAACAGCAGGTATAAATATTTATCGTAAAATTAGTTACCTTAGTTCCAAAAAATTATCATGAACAATCCTTTTGAAATTGGTGACGTAGTAGCATTTAAAGCTAATAAAAATATTCAATTAGTAATTACCGGTATTGGAGCAGATGGTGTGGTATTGCTTCGTTATTTTGATGTCCTTACAAATGATTTTAAAAAAGTAGAAATGCCTGTTATATGTTTTATAAAGATTGAACAGTAGGCAGTCTTTTTAAATTAATCTTTTCCAACAAACGGGATACATTTTGTCTGTACTGTTAAGTATCGATAAAAGTGAAAATATTATTGCTGATAAAAGTAAAAATGGCGTTCAGAATAATAATTTCATATACCGGGCAATTGATAAAAATACTCACTTCCGGGTATTTTTTTTATGCCATTTCGTATTTATATTTGTAACGGTTTTTCATAGGATATTGGATTTAAACAGGGCTGGATTTTTATCCTGGCCCTTTTTTATTTTTAGGCACGCCATGAATATAAAATAAGAAACTTTAAATACATAATTCAGTAAGTTTATTAAACCCGGTTATTCCATTCTTTCTCCAAAATGCTCATTTCGACAAGGCTCCACCAATTACCTTTAAAATTTAACACATCCCTGGTAATTCCTTCAACAATTAAACCTGACTTTTTGTAACAATTAATTGCTGCGGTATTAAAATCGTACACACCAAGACTGATGCGATGCAATTGCAATTCTTCAAAACCAATTTTCAAAACCGCTTTTACCATTTGCTGGCAACAACCCCTGCCCCTGTTATCATTTCCACCCACAAGTACCCTGCTGATTCTTCCGGATTTATTTTTTTTGCTGATACTACCCAATGAAATATGCCCCACTGTTTTACCGGAAACTACATCAACAGCTTTATAAATAAAAGCATCGGAATTGTTGATGTCATTTACATCATCAATATACCATTCCAAACTTTTTAAGGTTAAAGGGTAACTGAACAATGAACCGGACCAGTTCATTAGTAATTCATCATCTTCTATCCATTTCATCAATTGATCAAAATCATTGCGCCCAAAATATTCTAATACAATCATAATGCTGATGAATTTTACTTTTGTTTAAATTGAATTTAAAACAAAAGTAACATAGAATATTTATGGAAAGCAAATGACACCCTGCCTGACTATTAATAATGAAACTGTTTTGGGTAGAAGTATGTTTGGGAAACATGATTTTGAAACTCCTTGATTAACTTTAAAAGAAAAAAGAAATACAAAGCTTTTAATAAAATGTTTAACAGGTTACTTTGTTTCAAAAACGCATTTAACTTTAAAAAAAGCCGCTCGTTTTTATATTCTAAGCCAGCGGAAAAAACCAATATAGGTTTGCCGCTAAAGATTAAACTCCTTTTAAAATAAAAATTAATTCTGGTTTGTAACCAGTTTCCTGGTTACCGCTGGCTGACTGAATTTTGGCCTGGTTAGCGTCGGCATTTTTTGTATTGTCAGTGGTAATATTATCGCTATATAAATAGCCAATAAATATTGCAGGGATCATTAAAATTAATGCTGTTGCGCACATTGCAAAGATGAATTTTTTCATAACTTAATTTTTAATTGTTTTTAGTTTGATTTGATAGAACAAAGATAAAAACTATTTTAGTACTATGCAATATAAAGTACCATTTATTTTATAGTAATAGTTTGTGATTAATAGTGTGTATTAATTTATATTACTAAAAATCAATTACTTATATATATTTTTCATAAATCTACTTTTTATAAATTGTTATAAGTGGTAAAATAGATGGATGAACGACACAAATTAAAGGATCGAAAAGAGCGTTTTAGAAATACAAACAAATATTAATTAACATGTGTCACTTATTTGTACAAAAAGCTGATTAAACGAAGATTTCCATACAGTATTGATATTGTATCATAATAATTACACCACATGGAAGCACCTGCGGCTATAGCGTAGTTTTAAAATTATATGTCCGAAAATATGGCCTGCTCATATTCAACGGGGATCTTTTTTGCATAAAAAAACTGCCAATTTTTTGAATTGACAGTTCTAAATTTTATTGAATTATCAGCCAAATATTTGATTTAACAATCCAGCTAAATGAACACCTCCTTTCAGTAACTGCTTATTTACCGTATCAATAAATTTAAAGTTGTAGCGGTAATCAAATTTGTCATCGGACTTTGCATCCGCATATATTTTTTCCACTGTTTTGTACGAATCGTAAATCCATAATTGAATATTTTGCTTTTGCAATTCCTGTCTTTCAAGCGCAGTTGTGTGATTAATAGCTGTTGCATATTCAGTATAACTAAGTTGTTGAAAATTAATTAGCTGTTCGTCCCATACCCGGTGAAGGTTGGAGGATGCAAAAAACCAGGATACTTTTATTTTATTACCTCCCAGGTCCTCCAGCCTTCCCACATGAAGCGGTTGATGAACATCGCCAACAATATGAATGAGTAATCTTAAATAAAAAACTTTATCCGCATGAGGTAACTTTTTATTTTTTAACTGTTTTACTAAAAAATTAATCTTGGTATAGGCGTCAACGGCTGTATCCTTATCAAGAAATTTCAACACGGCCTGCCTTGATAAACCGCTATCAATATTTATATAATGCCATGGAGAAACATAAGCAAAATTTGAATCACTTTTTATAAAATCAGCCCAGGTACTTGCCATACCAATGGTTTCATCACCCAATATTTTGCTAATTGCCATTTTTGCTTTTGGGGTGAGGTAACTATCCGCAATTTGTCCAACTATACGATGCCCCAACATACCCCAGGCCATTGAATTGAGAGGCAAATAAAAGAATAAAACCAGCAGTAGTATTTTAGTAAAACTCTTCGGTATCATGACGATAATATTTTACAATTAGAAAAGAGGCAAGTTACACGGAATGTAAATCAGAAATGCAGGTTTACCAAAGCATGTTGTTTGAATATTTTTCAAATAGGTTACCAGGATGCACGTAAACCTTTGCAGGATTGTGTTTGTAACTCTATTCACCGATAAATATTTAATTTATTTTTTTAAACTGCTGTTAAGTTAGCAGTTCCGATATCTGCTTTAATCAGTATTTTTACAAAAAAACGATTGGAAATCAGTAACCGTAAGGCATATCACGAATATTTTTTTGAAGATAAATATATTGCAGGGCTGGTGCTTGCAGGTACAGAAATAAAAAGCCTGCGCAGTGGCAAAGCCAGTTTTAATGATAGTTATTGTTATTTCGATAAAGGAGAATTGTACGTAAAAAGTCTGCATATTTCAGAATATAGTTTTGGCACTTATAATAATCATCCCCCGTTACAGGAACGTAAACTGCTGCTCAACAAACGAGAACTTCGCAAATGGGAAGCCAAAACAAAAGAAAAAGGCTATTCCATCATACCATTGAAAATATTTTTAACCGATAAAGGTTTTTTTAAAATGGAGATTGGCCTCGGTAAAGGCAAAAAGATATACGATAAAAGAGAAACGATTAAAGAAAGAGAAACCGACAGGAATATTAAAAGAAAATATGGTATTTAGTTTACTAACAAACGGGAGTGGTATCCTTTTTAGCAATAATATGCCTGGATATTTTTTTCGATAACACTATAAAATTGATAACATCAAATCTGTCAGCCAAAAAAAACGTACCTTTAGTGCCAGTTTTGTCTAATACAACCACAACCATTTAGTATAAGAACTGTTATAACTCATCATGATTAAAAATAAGCAAAGTAAAATTGAGGTAATGAATTTTTTGGCGAAAAAAATTGATAGTATTATTGATGAATTTTTAAAGAAAATAGATACCAACTGGCAGCCATCAGATTTTTTACCAGACAGTTCTTCTGAAAATTTTACAGCACAATTAAAAGATTTGCAGGAACAATGTAAAGAATTACCGTACGATTATCTGGCGGTATTGGTGGGAGATGTAATTACTGAAGAAGCATTACCAACATACGAAAGCTGGCTGATGGATGTGGAAGGCATTACTAAAAGTGATCCGCAGGGCTGGGCAAAATGGATTAGAATGTGGACTGCTGAAGAAAATCGTCATGGTGATCTGTTGAACAAATACCTTTACTTATCAGGCCGTGTCAATATGCGCCAAATGGAAATAAGTACACAATATTTAATTGCCGATGGTTTTGATATTGGCACTGGTACCGATCCGTACAAAAACTTTGTGTATACTTCTTTCCAGGAAATGGCCACCAATATATCTCACCGCCGTACAGCTTCGCTGGCAAAAAAACATGGCAGTATTCAACTTTCAAAAATTTGCGGTGTAATTGCCTCTGACGAAGCAAGACATGCCAAAGCCTATAAAAGTTTTGTAGCAAAAATTTTTGAAATTGATACCAGTGAAATGATGATTGCATTTGAAGACATGATGCGCAAAAAAATTGTAATGCCGGCGCATTTTCTTCGCCAGGCGGGTGAGGAAATAGGTTCTACTTTTTCTCATTTCAGCGATGCTGCCCAACGCCTGGGCGTTTATACCAGCTGGGACTATACCAACATTCTGGACTCACTGTTAGTTGAATGGAACATTGGTAGTATGAGCGATTTGAACGAGAAAGGAGAAAAAGCAAGAGATTATCTAATGGCCCTTCCTGAAAGATTCAGAAAAGTAGCTGGCCGTGGTATTAAGGCTCCGCTGGAATATGAATTTAACTGGATCAGTTAAAACCAGCAGCCTCGAAATAAAAATAAATTTGGAGAAAGTTGTTGTAATAATCATAATTAAAGATTACCTCTTTTAGATTTTAAAATTTCGTACACATCCATCCCATAAATATTGTGTTTTATAGTATTTTAGTCAAAAAGTTGAAGGCATTTTTTAGATGCGACTTCAATGCCTATTATCAGGTAATATTTTGCTGCATATCGTTTTTAAGGTAATTGTATTACAATGCGTAGCTTATTTCCTTCTTTTACCATTTCAGAGTAAAAAATAAATTTATTATAGTGCTGATTTCTTGATTGATTAACATTTGGAAAACAATTTTCTCAGCACATTTGCAATAGATTTATATTTGCAAGGAAAAAATAATTGAATTCAAATTACGAGTCTATAATATTGACTGATCAATGTTTTAGCACAAGGTATTAGCAGAAGATGTTGAAGAATCTAATGTAAAACCAGTAAATGATATTTACAGCTTAAAAGAATATTTTCCGGGTAGCTTTAATGATAACAATAGTTGAATTTTTTAATTGCTCGCAAATATTATTTACAATTACCAAAAGGCAACTGTAAATAATAAGGAAAAAATTTGTTACGATATCTCAGGTTCCTTTTTATCAAACCAATACGTCTGAATTTAAAATAGCTTCACTTGATATCATTACTCCTCCGCCATGGTTATTGGCAGCTTCGCTTAACATTTGCATCTTTTTCTATAATTTTACAGTCATTATTTATACGCACCGAATAATCCGTAAAGTATTTGTAGTGTTACTACATGATAACTGTTTCAAAACCCTTAATAATCCATATAAAATGAATTTAAAAAACCATGGGCTAAACTGCCTATTGCTTTTGCCTTTCTTTTCCATTACAATTGTGCAGGCCCAAGATACAATACGCTTAACCCTACCCGAAGCCGAAAAACAATTTTTACAAAAAAATCTTAACCTCCTTGCGGAAAAATATAATATTGATATTGCAAATGCA
>NZ_JACMOO010000148.1 GCF_014377975.1 Ferruginibacter sp. | reverse complement strand
GCTGCTCCTGCAAAAAAAGCTGCTCCTGCAAAGAAAGCTGCTCCTGCAAAAAAAGCTGCTCCTGCAAAGAAAGCTGCTCCTGCGAAAAAAGCTGCTCCTGCAAAGAAAGCTGCTCCTGCAAAAAAAGCTGCTCCTAAAAAAGCTGCTCCTGCAAAGAAGAAGTAGAACTACTTTTTTAAAAGCGAAATTAATAAGAAAGTCCTGGCAAGTTGCCGGGACTTTTATTTTAGACCTATGGTATTACTTCACCTATCCTGCTGTAATTATATTCTGTTTGCTTAATTAAGTAAGCAGTTTTACTGCTACTTTTGTTAAATGGATAATTATCAAATTGCAGACTCCTTCTCACTCTTAGCGAAACTGAGCGACATTCATGGCGAAAATAGTTTTAAAGCAAAGTCGTATGCAACGGCTGCTTTTACTATTGAAAAACTACCCATGCAATTAAGCGAAACTCCTCATGAAAAATTATTTACCATAAAAGGAATCGGCGAATCAACGGGTAAAAAAATAATAGAAATTTTAACCACTGGTACACTAAAATCACTGGAAGAAATGATTGAAAAAACACCGCCGGGGGTAATGGAATTACTAAACATAAAAGGAATTGGTCCAAAAAAAATCGCTGTCATCTGGAAGGAAATGGAGATAGAAAGTATAGGCGAATTATTATACGCATGCAAAGAAAACCGATTGAAATTATACAAAGGTTTTGGAGAAAAAACGCAGCACAATGTTATTGAGACGATAGAATTTTATTTAAAAAGCAAAGGCAGTTTTCTTTTTTCGCAGATAAATTTGATGGCAGATGAAGTAAAAAGTTTTTTTGAAAAAATATTTTTTACAAATAAAATTGCATTAACAGGAGGGTATACAAGGCATCTTGAAATTATACATGAACTACAATTGGTAATTGATGATACGACAGACAATATCGAAAATAAATTAGCTGCTGTTACAGATTTTGAATTGATAGAAAAGAACCAGCATGATCTTTTATACAAGGCTGCTATTGGTCTGAAAATACGTTTACATGGTTGTGATGATACGCCATTTATGCAGCAGGTATTTTTAAAGAATTGCAGCGAAGAATTTGCTGATGCATTTACCCAAAAATATCCATCGGTTAACTATAAAACCTGCGAAAATGAAGCAGCTATTTTTACCAGTACCGGATTGAATTATATACCGCCCTTTCAGCGGGAGTTTATTACTATTATTGATAAAGCAAAACAGGGGCCGCTGCCTCCATTATTGCAGGTAAATGATATCAAAGGAATTATACACAGCCATAGCAACTGGAGTGATGGTGGTTATACTATTGAAGAGATGGCGAAAGCAGCCATCGGCAAGGGTTTTGAATATTTGGTAATCAGCGACCACAGCAAAAGTGCTTTTTATGCCAACGGGCTAAAGGAAGACAGGATTAAAGAGCAGCATTTGTATATTGACCAATTGAATGAGCAACTTGCCCCATTTAAAATTTTAAAAAGTATTGAAAGTGATATTTTAAATGATGGCAGTCTTGATTACAGCAATGCAATCTTATCTACTTTCGACTTGGTAATTGCATCTGTGCATTCTAATTTAAAAATGAGCGAAGAAAAAGCCATGATGCGTTTGATCAACGCCATTGAAAATCCTTACACTACTATTTTAGGCCACATGACGGGCAGGTTGCTATTAAGCCGTAAAGGCTATCCTGTTGACCATAAAAAAATTATTGATGCCTGCGCCGCCAACAATGTGGTAATAGAGCTGAATGCACATCCCAGTCGCCTGGATATGGACTGGCGGTATATTGGGTATGCGCTGGAAAAAAATGTATTGATCTCCATAGATCCTGATGCACACTCACTGGATGGTTTAGACGATATAAAGTATGGAATAATATCTGCGCAGAAAGCAATGGTTGAAAAAGAAAATAATTTAAGCAGTTTTGGATTGAAAGAGCTGGAAGCTTTTTTATTGAAGAAGAAAGTTTCTTTAATTAAGAATTAAGAATATTGCTGAATGCAGGTGTATGATTCATTGATTTTTATAATAAAAGAGAGATACCAGCCTCCACAGTATTTACACTGTTTTTAAGCTATACAATGGTTGTACACAGGATGTATTTTTACTGGATTTCTATTTAAATATTGCTGGTTATTCGCTGTTAAATTCCAACAATTACACTTAAAAGGTTTTAGCTACTAGTAAGCCTGGCAACAGCACCCATCAGCGATATAAAAATCCCCACGAAAAGCCCCGATAAAATATCCTTGTTTTTATAAACAGCCAGGCAATAAAGTCTGTGGTTTTTTATGGCTGATTTTTTCCATAAGAAATTAAATTGGCCATAATCCGGTAAGCGCCTTCAACGCCATTGGGCAGTTGCCGGTGAAATGAATAAGCACAATAAGTATAAAACCCTTTTCCATACTTTGCCATCAGCCAGCCACCACTTTGCGGTGCCTGGCCTTTGTCGTAAGTGGATATGATGGGCACATAAGCGGTATCCCAGGTGGAAAAGAATTTAGAACCGCGTTGCTCTATCCAATGTTCAAAATCGGTTAAGGAAATTTTGTTGGGATAATTTAATACCCGGTGATGTAAGGCCAATAATTTTACGGGCGAATCTTCTTCAGAAACTTCTTCTGAATTACCAGGTAATACAGCGGGATAAGGTGCCATGAGATCAGGGACAAACTCCGGTGTTTGAAACAGCACGATCAAATGGCCACCATTTTTTGCATAATTTAAAAGTCGTTGATTGTATGTATTCAAATCCTGCCGCACTGCATAGGCCCTTGTACCAATCATGATTACAGTATATTGATCTAATCTTGCTGATGCAAGATCATTGGCATTCAGCAAATGCACTTTGGCACCCAATTGTTCAAGCCCACGTGCAACCTCATCGCCAACGCCCATTACGTATCCAACAGTAATTTGCGGCGCTATTTTCACATTGATTCCTTTTATGGTTGCAACCGCAGGACGGTATAAAATAGTTTGGTCCAGATCACGATAACTGATCAGCTCATATCCCTGCGTGTATACTTTGTCGTTTGCTGTTGCAATGGCGTTTACTGTATAGTTTTTTTCTGCAATGGAGGGCATCGAAATTTTTATGATAAAATTATTTTTTTCGCCGGCCCGGCTAAATGAAAATGGTATTTGTGAGGGTTCTGCTTTCCACCCGGTGGGTATATTCATTGCAAGATTACCTTTAATAGTGCTATCATAATTATTTATCAATTCAACTTTGACTTCAAAGTTTTTTATTTTTTTGTTTACAGGAATTATACCCAGCCCTGGTTGAATATTTACTGCAATGACAGGCGCTGTTTTTAAAGTATATTGGTTATAACCATAAGGTAAACCGGACTGCCTTACCTGTACCGGCATTTGTATTTTTATCAACTCACCATTGATGGTATAAGCCGCCATAACCTGCACTGCTGGGGTACCCCAGGGTAAATTTTCAAATTGCTTTTCCTTTAAATGGTATTGATTTTCATCTAATGAATTACGGTAAAAATAAGGCTCGGAATAACCTGCGTCTTCAGGAACTGTAACGCTGTACACCTTTGTTATTTTTTCATTGCCTTGCAAGGGCTTTAAATCCTGTTGAATGGTTTTTATCTTCCATCCAGGTGATGTGATGAGATCAATATTCTTTGGTTTAATTGAAATAGTGCTGTTGTTAACTAACTCCACTTCAACTTTAAAAGGTTTACCGGCAACAGCAAACCCCATCGTTGGCAGGGGTTCCCAAAAGTTTCTTATTACACTGGTTTGTCCGGGAACGGCTATGGCCTTTAGACGAATACCCAAAGTAGTATTGATAGCATCTGTAAACTGCCGCTCTTTAACCTCCAGTAAAAAATACGCTTCAGGCTGGTTAGTTATTAATTGAATGGCAGCTCGGGTTTTAGATAAGCCATTGGTAAGAAAAGGAATGATTGCCGCAGGATTACTAACCTGGAATGTAGTAATTGCCTGATATGTCTGCGATGCAATATCGCCCAGCAATGACATTATTCCGGCGGGGGCAGTTTCGCCGGTAATTTTAAATATGCCGGTGATGGAAGTATCTATTCCATCAAAAAAACTATTTTCTTTTTCATCACTCTTTACACTACTTTGAAGTCGCTCGTAATATGTTATAGAAGGGCCATTCACTTCATTGCGCTGGCCGCCAAACTGCGACCGGTGAAAACTGTAACCCAACAGTGAAAAGTTTTTATACGACTGCCCTAACCATGGGCAATATATGCCGGTATTCAATTCTATATTCCAGTGCTCTTTTTCAGTAACACCGCCGCGATAAAATTTTAATGCTTTCCATGGCCGTAAGCCTTCTTTGGTAATTTGTTCCGGAAATGCCGATGAATCACCCGCCAATAAAAAGGCCTGCTGACTCATCTCTCCGGCCGCCTGGTGGTTACCGTGGCCATCACGTTGTGACCCATGAAAACGGGAGATGATAACCAACGGCCTGTTGATACGGATCACTCTTATCATTTCACTCAACACATTTTGCTTTCCCCATTTATCATAGGCTTCTTCTACCCTTTTTGAAAATCCATAATCAACCAGTTTGGTAAAGTACAAATCATCCAAACCATAATAACTAGCGGCTAATAAAAATTCTTCCGTACGCAATAAACCTAACTCATCAAAAGATTCTACTCCTAAAACATTGCCACCACTTTCGCCCCGGTTCAATGATAGCAAAGCAGTACGTGCTCCTGTTCCCCTACCCAGGTAAGTGATTACATCTGCAGGCTCATCATCCGGGTGGGCCTGCGTATGCAATGTACTTGCGGTGGTGTTAAGTTTCAACAGTTTTTGATAGATGCCTGCTACGCCATCATCTTGTGGCAAATCCCTTGCACCTTGTTTTTGCCCGGTTAGTGTCAATACTTTATCCAGTGCCGGCCTGTTGGTTTGTGCTGATACTTCTGCAACAATAAAGACAATGAAAATATTTGTACAGCAATAAATAAATAATTTTAAAAAGGAAGAATATTGAGGTAGAATATGTTTCATCAGGCTAATAATTTGCAACAATGAAATTAGGTTAATTCAATGGATTTATTTTGCGGGAAAAGCCGGTAAAATTCATGGACGACCGTTAATTTTCATATTAAATTCAATTAATTTTATGAACATCAGCAACCGATTTATCTGATAAATGGATTGATAATTTCTAGTAAAAAATTTCTCATTTTATCTTCTTTGTAAGCAAACAGACCATTTAATATTTAAAAAGGCAGAAGTTGGCGTTTAAGGGTTTAACAATTTTTGCCCATGAGAAATTAAGGGGGTAATCTGTGTTACGGCAGTATAATTGTAACTATGGGATAGCAAAAAATTATTAAATCGTTGTTATCATTACCTTTACAAAGTAAATTTTGGTAATTTACTACAACAATGAACGCTTTTCAAACACTTTATAATGAACTAATTTCCTTCCTCGGCATAAGCGATTGGTTGCAAATGTTTACGTCGGGCGATTACAGTTCACTTACTACATTAGATGGGTTTACCAATTCGTTGGGGCCGCTCATTCCTTTTTTACTGATCATAGAAATTGGAAGAACGCTTATTTTTAAAAGCTTCAAAGGAGGAGTTTACAAGGTTAATCTTTTTATATATATTTTCAACAGCTTTATTGGAAGATTTATTTCCATTGCAGCCGTTACCTTATGTATCGGCCTGTTTGAAAAATATGCGCCAATTAAAACAACGTTTACGTGGTACTGGATGATATATGGATACATTGTTTGGGAGCTTGCACATTTTGTGTATCACTATCTTGCCCATAAAGTAAGATTATTCTGGTGCCTGCATTCAACCCATCATGCACCGAATAGCATGAACTTGTCTGTAACGTATGCACATTTTTTCCTGGAGGGTCCTTATGCCGATGTAATACGAACATCCATTTGCATCCTGCTAGGGGTAAATCCACCGCTGTTATTTTTTATTATGTTTATTGATGGCACATGGGGTGCCTTTATACATACGGGTGAAAATATTTTAAAAGATGGACGCCTTGGATTTATGAACCGCTTTGTGTTAACACCTTCGCATCACCGGGTTCATCATGCAAAAAACCCCTTGTACATGGATACCAATTTTTGTAACCTGCTCAATATTTGGGACAGGGTTTTTGGAACATTGCGGCATGAAAAGGAAGATCTTCCAATTGAATATGGAATCACCCGGCAAATGAATCCACATAATTTTTGGGATGTTTATTTTGGTGAAATAACTGCCCTCGTGAAAGATGTTTACAAGGCACCAGGCATAAAAAATAAACTGATGTATATTTTTATGGCACCTGGCTGGAGCCATACCGGTGATCATAAAACAGCTAAGATTGTAAAAGAAGAATTTTTAAAAAGTCAGCAATCCTCTTCCGTTGTAATGCATGAATCCCAATAATTTAAAAATCCTTTCAACAGGCAATTGTTTACCCCTTTTCAATCCAATAAATACTATATATTATTGTGATATTGATTAAAAGCCCGGATGTATAAGGTGCAGCTGTTAGTGCCAAGGTAGGAACTGTGGTGTGTAAAATTCATTTGCTGGAAGAAAATCCAGAACAAATAGAAGACAGGGTGAACGATTCCCTGATTGTAACATCAACGAAGTATGTAAAAAAATCAGTCAATTAATTGAGTTGTTGAGTGATTGCCTCAATTAGAAATTTTGAATATCCTATTGATGAAATTTAAAGGTAACTTTAATCGTTAGACCTTGAAATATTCCAATTTAAAATAAGCACGTGATTAAAAATATTTTTTTATTCATCTACTGTTTTCTTTTTTATTCCTTAAAAATATTGGCACAAACAGATGCATTCTCCGGTAGCTGGCAGATGGAATATTCGACCGCTGCAATGGCTTCTCCGATTAAACTTGAATTGCAGATTGGCGTCTCCCAAAGAAATATTTTATACCCTGCACACATAAAGCTGGAATGCGATAGTTTTTTTGCTGAATACGATTTATTGCTGGCCAAAAAAAATAGCCGGGAATTGGGTATTAGTAAAAATAAATTTCCCAGGTTTCAAAAACCATTCGGGTTAAAAGAAGGGTCATTTTTTTTAACCGGCAGTTTTGATCTTAGCAAAGATTTAAAAGGCATGCCGGTTTTAAATTTTCTTCGCATTGATTCAAAACAACCAGCCGCTATACCTACAATAGGAGTGATAAACGATAGCGCAAGGTTAACAGCAAAAATTAAAAATTTTTTGAAAGAGGAAGATATCAGTTTAAAGAAAATAACCAGTATTCCCTGGCATAGTGTAAACTCGGATTGTATTTTGGAACCTGCTTTATCACCCACTTATTTTGGCTTAAGAGATACTATTTATTTACCCACCAGGGATGGCATCATTAATTTTTCAGGAGTAAAAAAACGAAAAAACGACCGGGTATCCGTAACATTAAACGGCCAGGTAGTTTTGGAAAAAATTGATATTGAAAAAAAGAATCAGCAATCGGATATACTGCTTAGCCCGGGATTAAACATTCTTACATTTTTTGCAGATAATTTTGGAAATGATTTGCCCAATATAAGCAGGATGAATCTTGAATTTGGCAATAAAAAATTTGCATTGGATTTTGCAAACAGAAAAGACAGTGCTGCCACCTTTATTGTTGTTAAACTGGTTTGCGATCCGGATAAATCCAAAGAAAGATATTTTGTAGAAAATACAAATCCAGGTGAAGAAAAATTATTGAAAAAAGATGAAAAACTGGTGGGTAGTATTATATCAGGTACAAAAATCCTGACCTTTGCAATTTGGGATGAAGTGATAGATGACGGGGATAGTGTTTCAATAAAAATTAACAACGAATGGCTTGTACGGGGTTGCCCTGTAAAAAAAACACCCAGGTTTATAACAGTAACCTTAAAGCCAGGCCCCAATACCATTGTTTTTTTAGCCGATAATCTCGGATCCATTCCACCCAATACATCCGTGCTGGAAATTATTGATGGCAAACGAAGAAAATCCTACGAAATGGAAAGTAATCCCGGCGAAAAAAATCTAATTAAAATATTTTACGAAACAGAGCCGGGTTTAAAATAATACAACTGTTAGTACTTGCCGGGAATACTACATGCCTATTCTTATAAATACAATGACCGGCATAATGCCGGCCATTGTTATAAAATTTATTCCTCCGTCAACAAATTATCTTCCAGGTGTAATCAAAATATTGCGGTAGTCAATGGTGCCATGGTCGCCCTGCAGCATGATGGGTCCGGGTTCGCCTTCTTTGCTGTCCAGCGCTCCGCCCGTAATGCCGGGTATTTCCTGGTTGCAGATAATCTGCACACCATTTGCCACCACAGTAACAACCCGGCCTACTAATGTAATATCGTAACTCTGCCATTCGCCGGGTCCTTTTGCCACCATTTCTAAAGGCGCAATAAAGCCATAAATGGCGCCGAAATAATCTTTCAAAGGTTCCATCCCTTTATTGTCCGCTACCTGTACTTCATAGCGTCCACGCAAATAAACACCACTGTTACTTTCCTTAGGATATCTAAATTCAATATGCAGTTTAAAGTCATTAAATTTTTGATCGGTAATTAAATTAGATCCGGGACGTGGGCTTTTTAAAATTCCATTTTTCACTTCCCACTGATTGGCTCCTTCTGTATGCCATCCTTTTAAATCTGTACCCGAAAAAAGTTTAATCTGTTTGCCCCAAACCGGTTGCTTTGCTCTTTTTAAAACCGGTGCTCTAACGCCCGTCCAGTTGTGGGTTTTACCATCGCTGCCTGTGATGGTACCGCTTAGTTTATCATCCTGCAAACTACCTTCTACAGCAAGGTCTTTATCTTCCGGCTCCCATTGTGGTGGCAGGGTAAAGCTTATTTTTCCCTCGCTGAAATTTACCCTCGAAACCGGTCTTGCACTACCACCTGCTCCCACAAAGTATCCTACCAATGTATGCAGACCGGAATGTCTTACTTCCAGCCAGGAAGGAACTTGTTTCCCTTCAACATCAATCGTAAGGTCCCATCTTCCTTCAATAGCAGGATCCCCGGGTGGTTGATTATTATTATTGTTTGCTTTGCTAAAAGATACCACCAGCAGTAACACTGCCAATTGTAGTAAACGCTTCATTGAAACCGGATGCATACTGATCCCCCTGCCTTTTTTCATGTGATTTTTTTTAATGAAATAATTAAAATTACCAATCGTTGATTGATGAATTGTAAAATTGATAGTAATCGCTTTTATTGCATGAAGTTATTAATTATACAGTAAGAAAATAACAGGCTAAGAAATTACAACGTAATTTATTGCTGAGTTGTGCACATAATAACTATGGTATTAAAATTTTGGACATTGCAAACTCCGTTTTGTTTTTCCGGATATTCTCTCAGATGACTGACCTCCCTGCCCATCATTATTTTTTCCGGGCCGGATAGTAAGTGCAAAGTAAAAGCCGCCCGCCTGCATTTTATTTTTTGAAAAAATATTGGCAATATTGTGGGTACCAAATAATACGGGTCCTGCTTTAAATGCCCCGCCCACCCACAATTGTTTTTGCGTATTTAACTGCACCGGAAAATAAACGCCCAGCAATTTTGTTTCCCAGCGGGGTGTAATTGCCAGCAGGTTCATATCTTTTATATAAAGTATTTTTTTTGGTATGAGCGATAAGACTGCAAGGGTAAGTTCTGCGTTTAAAAAAAAATTGGTTAAGAGGTGCTGATCGACGTTGATGATAATGCGGGCAGGCTGATACATATTAAAAGCCCCCTTTAGTTGTGTAAATGAATTGGCAATACCCGCCAGGCTGTCATTAAAACCATCTATCGAATGGATGTTTGAAAATCTTCTTTCAATTAAGGTATCGCTGATATTTGGTTTGCCTGCTATTACTGAACTACTTCTGCTGCTGTATCGGAATTTATTTCTTCCAATATCCATCAGCGAAATACCAATTTTTGTGCGGTACGCAAAATTATTTTCGTCTTTATCATCATTATCATCTAACAAAATGTATTCAAGCCCCGCATCGGCACTTATTCCCGACATGGAGTGCTGGTAAAAATTTTTACGGTTTGTGGAACTGGTTTTATTACTGTCTATTTCATCAAAGTTAGATGAATACCCATATTGCAACCTGCCTTCCGTAAGCAAATAGCCTGCCTCACTACCTGTTGCAGGTATATAGCTCAACCCTCCTGCATTAATATAGCCCCCCGCCAATGCCCTGTC
>NZ_JACMOO010000147.1 GCF_014377975.1 Ferruginibacter sp. | reverse complement strand
GGGAATGGCAATAGGGAGCGGTCATCATATTCCATCTGCCACGATCCGTGATTTTATAGTAACTTTTTTGGTACTGGTAATATTAAGTTTCGGAATCTTTTTAGTTGAAAAAAAATTTATGAAAGAAAAAGAGTAGGATTGAAAAAACGCTTTAAACTACGGGATCAATCTGAAACGTAAATAAAAAAACTCATGCGGTCATCCGCATGAGTTTATATGCTTAAACAACTTTATCTTTTTATTGTTTCTTCATTACCAACGCTGTTCTGTTTGTGAGGTAAATACTTACATTTTTATTTTCATCTGTTGGATAATTGATGGAGTCTTCCACTCTTTCAAAGCCTCCGAATTCTTTTTTATCTGAGTTAAGTATAATTTTGTAGAGACCTTTTTCAGGCGCCCGGAATTGATATCCGAAAATAGAATTGCCGGGACTGAAATTAAAAATAAAAATAAGGTTACCCCGCTCAAAGACGATCACATTGTTGCTGCTATCCATGTGAAGCTGGTTTGCTATTCCTGATGCAAGCACTTTATTTTCTTTGATGGTATTGATCATGGCTTTATCCCAGTTAGCCAGGTACTGGTATTTGAGTTCTTTATTGTCTGCCAGCGACCACTGCCTTCTTGCGTAAGAATGGCTCCAGTTGTTTCCTTCTCTTGGAAAGTCCACCCATTCCGGATGACCAAATTCATTGCCTATAAAATTTAGATATGCCTCACCGCCCAAACTAATGGTAAACAGTCGAATCATTTTATGCAAGGCAATGCCGCGGTCAATCACCAGGTTATGATCATCCACATGCATGTGAAAATACATTTCTTTATCCATCAGCCAGAAGGCAATGGTTTTATCTCCCACCAGCGCCTGGTCGTGTGATTCTGCGTAGGCGATCGTTTTCTCTTTATATCGCCGGTTGCCCAATACATTCCACATTTCATTTATGTCCCATTCTTCGTCTTGTTTATGTTTCAGTATTTTAATCCAGTAATCAGGTATTCCCATACCCAGCCTAAAATCGAATCCAACACCTCCTTCTTCCTGGCGTCTGCACAATCCCGGCATACCGCTTACGTCTTCTGCAATAGAAATAGTATTTTTTTTAAATTGATGGATCACTTCATTTGCTAACTGCAGGTAGGTAACTGCATCGGGGTCTACGCCTTCTTTAAAATACTTATCATAGTGGTCAAAAGAAGTATTTCCATGATGGAAGTACAACATAGAAGTTACGCCATCAAACCGGTAGCCATCAAAGTGAAATTCTTCCAGCCAATACCGGACGTTGGAAAGAAGAAATTTTTTCACTTCCCATTTTCCGTAATCAAATAATTTTGAATCCCATCCGTCATGATAACCTCTTGCACCGGGATGAAAATACTGATGGCTGGTACCATCAAATTCATTTAGCCCTTCTGAAAGGTTTTTTACAGCATGAGAATGAACCATATCCATGATTACGGTAATGCCCATACTGTGGGCTTTATTGACCAGGTATTTTAAATCTTCGGGCGTTCCGAACCGCGAAGAAGGACAAAAGAAATTGGACACATGATAACCAAACGATCCATAATAGGGGTGCTCCTGTATAGCCATTGTTTGAATAGCGTTGTATCCTCCTTCTTTTATTCTTGGTAATATTTTGTCTGCAAATTCTCTATATGTTCCAACTGCCTCCTCTTCCTGTGCCATACCCACATGGCATTCATAAATGATTGGTTGTTGAAAATTTTCAGCCAGATCAAAGCTGCTGTCTGTCCAATCAAACGGTTTTTCGGGAAACCACAGTTGCCCGGAAAAATCATGTGTACTGGTGTCTTGAATTACTCTCCGGATGTAAGCAGGAATTCTGTCGGTTAAACCATTTACACCCCGTATGGTAACTTTTACTTTACTGCCATGTACAAAACTGTCCTTGTATTTTTCGTATGGAAGAAATATCTCCCAATCGCCGTTGTTATTTTTATCCAGTGGATGCGTGGTTCTGTTCCATTCATTAAAGTCTCCTGTGAGATACAGGTTATGGGCATCAGGAGCCCATTCTCTATAGGTCCATCCATTTTTTTCTTTATTGAAGTGAATGCCATAATAATAATGCCCTTTGGCAAAGTTGAGTAAACTGCCTTCTGCACCTTCAATTTCTTTGTATGCTTTTTCATAGCGCTCAAATCGTTCGTTGGCATCTTGATCGTATGGATCCAGCCAGGGATCTTCTTCAATTATATCCAGTTTTTTTACCTGATTCATGGCGAAAGGGTTAAACGTGAACAACTAAATTAATAAGGTTTTCGGTAGTAAGCAATCATTTTCTTTAACCTGCCTGTAACCCGCAACAGGCGCAGGTCTTCTGCCTTTTGCAGATCGTTCCATAATTTTTAAGGCTTTGTACTAAAACAATAATATCACTGTAATTATTTTTTTGATCATTCTTGTATAATAGTTGTAGATAAGAATAAAACTATCATTACATTTTTACTGAGCAATTATTGTGGGACTAAAATTTAGTTATTTTTAGATAATTGAGTTTCGTCTCTATTGGCCGTGGTTTATCAATAAAGACCACGATAACTCATTAAAAACAGCAGGTGGCAGGCAAAGGATCACAACGTAATCCGGCTTATCCATTGCAAACCAGAAAGTGAAGGGATAAAATTCAGGGGAGGGAAGTATTGCCGGTTGGGAGCAGGATTTTGTACGGCTGATCTTCGTCACTAAACAATCTTCAACAGGCTAGAACAATGCTATTGTTTAAGCCTGTTGAAGAAGATTTTTGAGGCTTTTTATTTGCTGACTTTTTCGATGTCCAGTGCATCTCCTGTAAGGTTGCCGCTGATGGTTACCTTTTGACCGATAAACTTAGCTACCTTTTCAGGGTTAGTGATGGTGTAAACCTTTTCCCCAACAACAAATACCGGGGTAGCACCAGCAGCGATACATTTTTTGGCACAGGCGGCATGTTCTTTATTATTGCCCTTAATACCGCAATCAGAATCACTGATAAAACCAGTCCACTTTCCCTTGTCACCCGCATAAGTTACGGCGATGGATAAAACCAATGCAACAAACAATAGATACTTTTTCATAATTGTATATTTAGTGTATTCAAATTTAATAATTTAGTTTGCAATAACCTGTCATTTATTCATCTTTTTCTTTCGGCCATTACTGAGGGCACGCTTCTTATCTTAAACTGGTAACCTATTGAAGACGCTTACAAGCGAAATACACTATTTGGTTATAAAACAACAAACCAATTGAACTATCAAAATAAAATTTAACTAACCCATATTTTACCCTTTTTCATTCGGTGCGACATGTT
>NZ_JACMOO010000016.1 GCF_014377975.1 Ferruginibacter sp. | reverse complement strand
CATCTTGACTTGTTTGATTGCAATGACAATTGTGCTGTTCCGACAAAACTGGTTTGGTAAAGGCGACACTTACGCTTTCATTCTTTGGACTGTTCCACTTGCTGTTGGACTTGCGGTAACTGGCAGAACAATCGTATACCTGTTTAGGACTAGTTCTTATTTGTTACGACTACTTTTTATCATTCTAATTTCTGGACTGCTTTCATTTGGTTGGGCATATTGTGTGGCTTTAGTTTTAGGACCCTGGATTGGTGCTTTTAGTTTTCCAATTCTTTACCTATGGATTGGTGGTTCAATTCTTCAACTTCTATTTCTTGAATGGCGTTTACCAAAACAGACAGAAAAGTCAAAAACTTCAAAGGTTATACTCGGCCTACTTTTATTTCCGCTGACATTAATTGTTGTAATTATCAGTATGTATGTATTTTCTTTTGCAAGCTCATATCTGACAAGACCTGAAAGGGAAACCTATTTAATTCCTGAAGGATACAAAGGAACTGTTCTTGTAATTTTCAATCAGCCAGACGGAGAAAAACCTGAATATGAAAATAGCAGACGAATTTATAGAATACCAGCGACAGGTGTTCTATTCACTCAACTTAAAGATGAATAGCCGAAAGCGCCCCCATAAAAAAGCCCCGCTTATAAAAACTATTGCGGGCTTTTGGTTATTGTTTGTTGATCGACACCGGTCAGATTATCATAGGCGGTAAAGTTAGGATAGCTGCCGTTTTAATGCAGTTATCATTGAGCCATTTTGCAATAACAAAGAGATTTTCATTAAAAACACCAAATTCTTTTACATCTGTTTTTTTTGGCCAATGGCTACGAAATGACTTCTGCTGCCAATATCAATTCCTGCCGCATAAGAATTTACGACCTCCATTTTAATTTCCTTTTCTTCCTGCATATTAATTAATTTTTAACGTTAAAAAATGCTTAAAAAGAAAGCTCATTCCAAATAAAAAAATAGTATGAAAGGGGTTACAAAAATTTGCACCACCACTGGAGTATTCATACACTTCCCAACCAGGATTGCACTCGTGCTATTACCCAACAGTTTTAAAATCGGCCTTACTATAAGCAGCGTTAATTTACCACATTTTCATATTCGTACGTTAGCTTAGGAAGTATATTCCGAGCGCAATATGATGGGTTACAAACATCGGAAACTGTGTGAAAAATCAAATAGATTTTGCGTTTTCTATTCCTGCTACCTCGTTGCTGACAAGTTGATATGCGAAAAAGCAGTCCTGTATTTCTATTCTTTTACATTCTCTAATAACCCCGCCACTTTTAGCAGCACTTCTTTTACCTCAAAAGGTTTTGCAATAAAATCATCTACACCGGCTGCCAGGCAAATTTGTTTTGCATCGGGATGGGCCGACATCATTATTAAAGGGATAACTGCAACGGCAGGATTACTTTTTAAAGCTTTGCAGATATCTATCCCATTTCTTCCGGACAGGAGCATATCAACAAAAATCAAATCGTAGGGCTGGTTACTGATCTCTTCTTCAATTTTATCCGGGGTGGTAAACAGGGCTACATCATAATCTTTAAATTGCAACATCATTTTCATCATCATCCCGATATCCAGGTCGTCATCAAGTATCAGTATTTTTTGTTTTTCCATTTTACAGATTATTTTCCGGTACGGTATTTAATGTAAAAGTAAATTCGGAGCCTTTGCCTTTTTCGCTGTTGATAGATATGGTGCCATTGTGCTTTTGAATTATTGAACTTGCTATAAACAACCCAATACCAAAACCAGGAAAGGTCTGTTCGATTTTACCACCTACCCGGTAAAATCGTTCAAATATTTTTTGATGCTCCTCTTTATTTATACCAATGCCAAAGTCTTTTACACTTACACTTACTTTACCTGGTTCGGGTTGGTAAATACTTATTTCAATACTACTGCTTTGAGGACTATACTTTATGGCATTATTTATAAAATTAATAAGCACCTGCTCAATGCGGCCTCTGTCGGCAAATACGGCAGCAATAACGTCTTGTTTTAATTCAATAATGTATTTAGGTTGGGATGTTGCAATATCGTCGGTAATATCTTTTATTAAATTATTCAGGCTAAAGGCTTCCATCTTAAGCTGCAGGCTGCCTTCTTCAAGGCGGGTCAGATCCAGCATTTCGTAAATTAACCTGGTTAAGTTTACTATTTGTTTATCAATACGCACCAGCGATGATTTTATCTGCTCCAGTGATACCTTGCCCAGTTCTTCATTCAGCATCATTAAAAGAATTTGCACATAACCCTTAATAGAGGTAACAGGCGTTTTTAATTCGTGGCTCACCATTTTAATAAAGTCGCCCTTTCTTTCTTCTTCCTGTTTTATTTTCTGTATTTCAGTGGTAACCCCAACCCACATTTTTATTTTGCCTTCGGCGTCTTTAACCGGCGATGCCAGGTTTAAATGCCATATATAATCGCCTGCTGCATTTTTAAACCGCATTTCCATTTCCAGTTGCTCCCTGGTTTCAAAGGCTTTTTGCAAGCGTTGCTGAAATTCCGGTATTTCATCGGGGTGCATAATCTGATGGTATCCAAATGCTTTTAAGTCATCAAAATTCATTCCTGCAAAATCCAACCAGTTTTTATTAAAATAAATAACATCGCCATCTGGGTTTGCATTACTGATTTTTGCCGGCATCAAGTCGGTCATTTTTCTGAAATGTGCTTCACTTTCTTCAATTTTTTTTCTTAAAACAACCTGCTCAGTAATTTCATGAGCCAACGCCATTACACCAGAAATGGTTCCATCTGCTTCCCGCAAAGGTTCATAAACAAATTTCACAAAAGCATTTTCAATCTTTCCGTTTCGCTTTAAGCCAATGGGAAGTTCATTTGCTATAAAGCGTTCTCCTGTTGTATAAACTTTATCCAGCAATTCTTTAAATCCCTGATCCATAAGTTCGGGCAACACTTCAAATGCAGGTTTATTTAAAGATTCTTCTAATGTCCTGTCCCACATTTCATACATTTCCCTGTTTATTACTTCTATCACATAATCTTTTCCCCGCAATACGCACATAGCAACAGGAGCCTGCATCACCAAATTTTGAAATCGGTTGAGCAGTTCCTTTTCTTTAAGCTCCTGTTGTTTTTGTTCTGTAATATCCCGCGATACAGAGAGCAGTTGCTTAACTGTGGCATCCTGTCCGGTTCTTTGTATTGGCAACACAATTACATCCCACCATTTGGGCGTGCCTTTAAATGTTTTACCTAAAACCTGAAACTGTACCCTTTCTCCATTAAATGCTTTTATTACAGCATCCTTTATCGTTTGCCTGTTTTGCTCTTCCCACAAATCTGACCAAAGTTTATTTTTAACTAAGCTAAAATCATCAATTTCAAGCAGGCAAATACCACTATTGTTCATAAACTGCAGCCTGCCTTTGGCATCCAGAATGTTAACACAATCGGGGCTGATGTTTAATACCGAAAGGCTGAATGCTTCACTTTCTTCAATTTTTTTTCGTACCAGCACCTGCTCTGTAATATCAGTAGCCAGCACCACTACTCCCGAAATGGTTCCATCATTTTCACAATAAGGCTGGTAAACAAAATTGAAATAAACAAGGTTTTTTTGCCCATTTTTGTTTGTAAGATAAGCAGGCTCCTCATTACCGTAATGCGAAACGCCTGTGTGAAAAACATCTAACAGCCATCCCATAAAAGGCTGGTCTTTCATTTCAGGTATAATTTCTAAAAATGGTTTACCCAGTGCTTCTTTTCCTACATTCAAAATATTAAATACTGCTTCATTGGCTACATCCAATATCATATTCTCTCCTTTAAAAATACAGATAGGGGAAGGTGCTTTTTCTACCAGGTTGTGAAAGCGTAGCTCGCTGTCCTGTAATTCTTTCCTGGCTGTAAACTGCAGTGTATCCCTGGCCTGCAACAGTTCAGCCTCTAACTGCAGGATACGCAAATTTTTTTCTTGTACCGATTTTTGTTCCGTAGTTGTCATTAATGAATTATTTTTTTGCTTTCTCAGCTTTTGTATGTAACAACCCACAAATAATAAATCCACCTGCTTTTAAACTCTTATAAAGCTAAAGTGTTGCTCATAATTCCTGATGGCTGAAATTTATTTTATAACATGGTTTATACATTAAAACTGAGCATGCAATGCAAACTTGGACCCAAGTCTAAATAAAAACATAGATAAATAATTAACTGCGGATAAAAAAAAGCGTAGCCTAATGAAGGTAGTATATAATATTAGCTAAACGATATACTGTAGAGAAGGCGTGAATTATATAAACCTGAATAAGGGTTTAATAATCACCCGCATTCGTTCGTGAGCACATCTGCAATGTGTATCGTTTTTCTGTAGCTGGCAACTAACAGTGCACAATGTAATTTGTGCTTTGGTTCGGGGCCTTACATTATCTATTTAGCTTTTTGTTGTTATTTTCAACAAAATTTTTCAATCAGCATTTATTCCCGGCAGCGGCAGCCGGTAATTTGAGGGCCAGGCAAGTTTTCTTTAGCCAACTAATTTCAAGTGGATTAAGATAATCCATACCAAGTTTAATATCCTGTCAATTCAAGTATTACCTACGCCATTAAATTGTCTTTCCCGCCACAATTAATACCTGCTGCTCATTCGCTTTATTCAAAAAATTTCCGGCAGAAATAAAAATGTCTTTTGCATTTATTTTCCAGTTTTTTAGACTATTTTCTACCGGCCCAATGATGTTATTAATTTCAACACCATTCGTTTCATTAAGGTTGACTATAAATATGGCTCCGTCATTTTTAAAAAGCCAGTCACTTTTATTATCCCTGTCAAGCTTCGCTACAAATTCACCAGTCAGCTCACCAAACACTAAATTCTTATTGGTGCTGTTGATTGCAACCAGATTGCCGTTTTTTAATACCAGTACAGCCTGCAGCTGAACCTTGTTATGCACTACAATTTCCTGATTTTTATTTGCCAGATAATTGCCCACCGATCCAAACACGTGTTTATTATCTACCACATACCCATTTAAGTTGCTGCCATTTATTTGCATGCCCACAGACGTTACCATGTTATTTATCCTTTTAAGAATACCAATGCCCCATGGACTGCTGATAAAAATTTCATCCGTACCATCGCCATCAAAATCGCCAAAGCATTGTATGGTATTGTCGGCACGGTTAAATAACCATTGGCCATAACGCACACCTGTTCTTACCGTAAAAGTTTGTTCCGGATTACTCATAGACACCAGGTGCATATCAATGTTATTTTCAAAAATAATATTGGTCTCGTTTGTGGTAAACAGTTTTGCTATGCCCACCAATCTATCGTTGGTGTTTACTTTCCAGTTGGCAAATAACTGCCCGTTTAATACAATTTTAGTTGGCACCAAAGTATCATGTTCCCATTTTAATGTGGAAAGTCCCTGTGGGCTGATGAGCAATAATTCGTTGAAGGGCTGGCCGGTGAAGGGGGCAATATTAAAGCCCCAATCCCTGATAGGGCTTGCGCCATCATCGTATACCCAGTTACCCAATGCTGTTTTGCTTGCCACTGTAAAAACCAGTTGCAGTCTGCCT
>NZ_JACMOO010000146.1 GCF_014377975.1 Ferruginibacter sp. | reverse complement strand
GGATCGCCGGGCTGGTTGCCGCTGTTACCGCGGATCGTGTCCTGGTTTAGTTTTGAAGTTTCTGCATAATCCGGAATCTTTATAGCGGTATCCCCGGCAGATCTTCCTGCCCAATCTGTACGAAAACCGCTTGGCGCCACAATGGTGACTTTTATACCGAGCGGTGCAACTTCTTTTGCAAGCGCTTCAGATAACCCATCTACAGCAAACTTAGTAGCGTTATAAAAACCAACTGCAGGAAAAGCTCTCAGGCCGCCGATAGAAGCAATATTCACGACATGCCCGCTCCGCTGTTTGCGCATTATCGGCAATACCGCCTGCGTTACATGCGCAAGGCCAAAGAAATTAATTTCAAACATTTGTCTTACAGCAGCTTCTTCACTTTCTTCTACTGCACCGAAATACCCGATGCCGGCATTGTTCACAAGCACATCTATTCGGCCCCATTTTTCCATAACGGCATCTACAGCAGATTTGATTTGGCCACCATCTGTAACATCTAATGAAAGACTCAGTGCATTGTTTTCT
Source organism: Ferruginibacter sp. (assembly GCF_014377975.1). Classification (GTDB taxonomy): domain Bacteria; phylum Bacteroidota; class Bacteroidia; order Chitinophagales; family Chitinophagaceae; genus Ferruginibacter. The sequence goes on along the minus strand of NZ_JACMOO010000146.1, from coordinate 2,577 downwards.
CCGGCAACTATATCTTCAACGTCAGCGGTTTTTCGTGCAGTGACAGCTACTTTATCTCCATTATGCAATGCTGCTTTTGCCAGTTCTCTGCCAAATCCGGTGGAACAACCTGTTATCAGCCATACTTTTTCCATAAAACTATTTTTAATTATACGATGTATTTTACTGTTCTAAAAATAATACATATTCGTTAAAATAAATTTCTTCTTAATGTCGAATTTCGGGAAAGGTTAATAAGGGTGCCGGTTGTGTGTCATTTTTAATGAAAGAGTAACAGCTTTTTTTCTATGGCTAAACAATGATAAAAATTTGGTACAGTTCATTAATGTATAAATGATATACATTTAACCTTACAAAAATTTCAATTTTAAACAAACGATCCCTGATGCTTACAACTTTTATAAACAAATTGTAAAATGATAAATATTTTTGACCGTTACAGAAAAGTAAGAATGTATTTATTGGATGCTGTTCATGATCTTACTACAGAACAGTTCAATTATATCCCTCCCGGGTTTAACAATAATATTATATGGAACATTGGGCATTTAATAGCAGCCCAGCAGGGAGTATGCTATCTCCGGGCAGGTGAGGCAATGTCCATAGACCGGGAAATCTTTGAGCATTATAAACCGGGAACCAAGCCGGTAAGATTTGTGGACAGTTCAGAAATTGATTATTTTAAATCACTCGCCGTTTCTACTATCGACACCTTTGAAAAGGATTATTTGCTCAATAAGTTTTCTGCTTACAAACCCTGGACAACAAGGTACGGAACAGAACTTCCGGATATAAATACAGCTACTGAATTTCTTTTTTACCACGAAGGCCTGCACTACGGTTACATTGCAGCTCTCAGAAAAAACTTTCGTAAAGATTTTTTTCGTTTGTGAAGACTGACTCGTGAACTATTTCAGTCGAGATACGGGATGCAGCAGACAATTATTTTACACAAAAAAATGTGCACCCAAAATTGCCGAATCTTTTTCATTTTCCATTCTTTGATCAAAATCAGTGATCAGTTGATTCTTAAAAGAAGCTATGTAAAAACATAGGATGGGCTGTTAACTAGCTTCACATTAAAACTGCCATAAATGTCAATATTGTATTGGATCAATCACTTGAATGGAAAAAATTAGCCCGGATCAAACATGTTTTGATTTCTTATAACACAACACGTTATAATTAACTATCTTTAAAAGCGCCCGTTTTAAAATAATCAATTGCTATGAAAAAAAAAATACTTGTTTTTTTATTTTTATGTGTGGCATTCACTACCAATGCACAAAGACTACTCACCTGGACACCTGAATTTCCACAGGAGAACAATAATCTTTCTTTTACCATTGACTGTGCAAAAGGTAATCAGGGACTTTTCAATTTTGAAGGGGGAAACTCTTCTAATGTATACGTTCATGTTGGCGTCATTACAAATTTAAGTACAGGCCCTTCTGACTGGAGGTATGTAAAATTTGCTTATGGATCGACGAATCCCCAAGCTAATGCAACAGCATTAGGAGCAAATAAATATCAGTATATTTTAAAAGATCTCGCAAATAACCCTGTAAATGTGCGTACTTTTTTTAACGTACCTGCGGGCGAAACAATTTTAAAAGTAAATGTAATTTTTAGAAATGGTTCAGGTGCTTTAAAAGCAGTAAACTCAGACGTGAGTGATATGTATATTCCGGTATATACTGCAGGGCAATTTAATGTAAGATTGAATTTACCACCCTTCGAGCCTCGCTATATTCCATACGCAGAGCCTATCTCTGTGCCTTTGGGAGGGAATGTAAATATTTCAGGCGTAGCTTCTAATAATGCTGCGCTCACAATTAAATTGAATGGAACTACAGTAAATACTGCGACAGCATCAACTTCAATAACTGCTAATCCCACTATATCTACACCATGCGAGCAAAAAATAATGTTGGAAGGTAATGATGGTACCGGGTTGAAAAAAGATTCATTTTCTTTTTTTATACCACCTACGCAAACGATTTCGCCCTTGCCGGCAGGGATGATCGAAGGAATAAATTATGCTGCTAACAATACTTCTGCAACTTTGGTTTTATATGCACCAAATAAAACAAGTGTAATTGTAATTGGTGATTTTACTAACTGGGCACAAAGTTGTGCATACCAGATGAACAAAACACCTGATGGAAATTATTATTGGCTTACAGTTACAGGACTTACGCCCGGCGTTGAATACGGCTTCCAGTATCTTGTAGACAATACTATCAGAGTAGCTGATCCATACACACAAAAAGTTTTGGACCAGGATAATGATGGATTTATCTCAGCAGTAACATATCCTAATTTAAAACCTTATCCTGCAGGTTTAACGACAGGCATTGTGGGGATTTTACAAACCGCAGAACCGCAGTACACATGGATAGTTAATAATTTTGCTAAACCGGATAAAAAGAATCTTATTACCTATGAATTATTGATAAGAGATTTTACTGCTGAACATAGTTACCAATCATTAATAGATTCTCTTCAATACTTAAAAAATATTGGCATAAACAGTATCGAATTAATGCCAATAAACGAATTTGACGGCAATGAAAG
>NZ_JACMOO010000145.1 GCF_014377975.1 Ferruginibacter sp. | reverse complement strand
TCTGCTTTTGAAACAGGATCTTTAATTTTTGTTAACTGGCTGCCAGCGGCCTTAAATATATTGCCTGCTTCGGCTGCAGCTTTAGGATCTGGTTTTGCCTTAGCTGGTTTTCCAGGCGCATCTTTTTTGCCCGGAGCGGCTGGTTTGCCCTCTGGTTGTTTCTTTGGCTTTTTATCTGCTACATCTGGTTTCTTTGCAGAACCATCATCTTTAAATTCTCCTTTACCTCCACCTACACCGCCACTTTTATCCGGCAGGTTATCATCCACCATATTCGTCATAAACTTGGATGCATCAAACTCGGGCTTTTTAAATTCAATTTCTGGTGCATTGCCCGAGCCCAATACATAATCTTTGAGCGTGGCATTAATACCAATCGGATCTGTGAGCGGCCATTGTTTGGCAAACAGTGGCCATGTCCATTTTTTATCTGACAGCGGCGACCACCATGGTGTTTCTATCTGTATAAAGAAATCGCCACCCAAGCCAAGCATCGGCTGAGCCACCATTTCAAGTGTACCGCTTATATAAAATTCACCAGGATCACGCCAGCCAATTGTTGGACGTGCATCCGCATATGCCTGCACACCAATATCTGCCTGTATTCCTACACCAAACTTTAGGTCATGACTCAATATTTCTATGCCTGCTCCACCCTCTGCACGTAAGCGAAGACCGGCATAACCAGATATATTTATTGAACCTGCAATCTGGATATTTTTCTGCACTTCAGGATCAGTAGAATAAGTGCCGAGAATTTCTATATTACAAATCTTAGCTGGTCCAAGCTTTGCAATTGCATGTAAACTTATGTTTGCAAACAGGTTGAGATTGCCTACTACCGGTATGCCGTAATAAGCCTTTGCTTCGAATTTGAGTAATTCTTTATCCCAGTCTTTTTGTTTGAAAAGCGTTATTTCCGCAGGTGGCGCAATCTTTCCAATCACTGTAATATGTCCTTCTGCATCAACAACAACGTTAACTGTTCCGGCAAACCAGGTGGTGAGGTTGAATTGTAATTGTCCTGCGCCAGCAAGTGCACGCTTTTTATCACCGGTTGGTGCTGGCACTGGTGCAGGTGCAGACGCATCCTGAATTTTATCTTTTCCGCCAGCGGCCTTAATAGCATCTTTTGTAAAATTTTTAGCCGTTAGTTCGTCAGTTGCAATTAAATCAATAGAGCCGGAAAGTTTATCACCACTGTATTCAGCCTTTCCATGTGCATCAGTTGCTCCTGTTTCCGCATCATATTTTACTTCAACCGAACCACTAAAACCTTTAAAACCGGTTATAGTTAAACTTCCTGAACCACCCAGCTTGCCTTTATATTTATTATCAACATTTACCTTACCTTCTGCACCTTTCAGTGTTACAGTTGCAGAACCATCAAACACTGGCGTATTCATATTCTCCAGCGCCAAGTTCAGGTTTAATTCGAAAAAGCCACCAATTATTATAGTGAAGTCTTTAAAGCCAAGTGACAATGTTCCATTTTCAAGCTTATTGGTAATATTATTCTGTAAAGGAATTTTATCTGAAAAATGAAATCCCATTCCAATTTCTGATTCAGCTTTTTTAATTTCTGCAAGCCATCCTGAAACATCCGATCCTCTTCCTTTTATTGTTACCAAGCCTGTAACAATATTGTTTTTTATGTCAATGCGCAAAGCCAGTGCATTAATTTTTTGCAACCATGGATTTTTAAGTTGCAAGTAGGCCTGTTTTACAGAATGATACGATTCTCCTTTCTTCGCAACTTTAATAATACCTTCTTCTGCAAATGCGCCGGCTTTTATACGTACATCGAGTCCTTCCCTGCTTTGTTTATCCTCAATTTCTTTTTTTACATTATCAGAAGGGCTAAATGTTCCTTTAGAGATGTCAACTACTTCCGAACTCACTGGTGCAGACGGTACCGCAGCCGGGGCCTTTTTTTGTATTGATGTATTAGTTTGCGCTTGGTTTTCTTTTCTATACATACTTGCACCCTGCTGCACGGTATGCGTAAGTTCGTGCGCCAGCAAATGTTTTCCTTCGGTGGAACTGGTATCATATTTACCTGAGTTAAAATAAATATCATTTCCGTGCGTAAATGCCTGCGCATTTAAATCATTGCTCAGTTGTGCTGCGCCGGAATCATTGTGAATTTTTACACCAGAAAAATCTGCGCCTATAGAAGACTCCATTTGTGTACGTGTACTTGCGGGCAAAGAGCTACCGCTTCCTTTATACGAACTTAAACTGCTTTCTACGGAAGGTGACGCTGTTTGTGCCGAACTGCTGTTCGCTTTTTTTTGTAAAGATTCTTCGGCTTCGCCGCCTGCACATCTGCGCTGTACCTGGTCTTCTGCCCTGGCATTACTTTCAAAAATGGGTTTCTTCTGCAACTTACCGTGCATTGCTTCCGCTTCATGCTCTTCTTCTTTCTTCTGCAACTTTTCTTCCTGATCACAACTTGCGCACCTGGCTTGTACCATTGGGCTAACAGTAGCTATTGGCACAACCGGTTTAGATTGCACCGTTTTTGACTGAATTCCTGTATTAATATAAGACGGAGCTGCATCGTTTTTACTCCAACGCTGTACAACTTTATCTGCAACGTGATCAGCTTCCTGTTCGTACTTATCGTTCGGCCTGCCAATGGTTAATTTAGCCTGTATAGGCTTATGCTGAATATGTGAAAACGAGTTACGCCCCGAAGAGAAAAATGAGCCATGTTCATTAGCAGTTTCATTCACAAACATGCCGCCGCCTTTCCTAAAAAAAGGTTGTTCAGTTTTTGCGGCCTGCTTTGCTGCAGGTTTTGATTCTGCAGTTTTCATCTTTTCATTCTGAAATATTAATTATTCTGTTAAAAAATTAATTCCTTTTTTTTGACATCAAATCATCTCTCCTAGTTCTTCTCATGCATGTAACAGTATCCTGAAATCTTCTTATCCTCAAGTTATTTTACGTCTCTGTCTACACGTATTCCCTATAAATCATTTTGAATATTTCGTTGAACTTTATAATATTTATTTCTTGTTTTTGCAAAGCTGGAAACGCCATCTGTAAAAACTACTCCGGTATTTCTTCGGTCATTTTTTACAGACTTTAATAAGTTACAGTGGCTTTTTCAGAAAATTGTGGCATTTTTCTATTAAGCAAAATCATTTTTGCAGGTACAATACCGCATTGTCCTAAGCTCTTTGCATACCACCCCCTGTATTCAAACCAATATTTAAAAACAACTCTTAAAAATTCCGAAATAGTAAAGCTATTATTCGATTAATATTTTCTGGATTCATATTTTATTTTTTATCTCCATTCAATCCTTAATTTTTCTTTCATCCAGGGAAGTTTTATCAGGCTTAAATTCCAGGGCAGATAGTCGAGCAGCACATCGATTGCACTGGTTTCCACCTGCACAACCGCCTCGGTATTTTTTATAAAAAGTTTACCCTTGCGTTGTAAGAAACCATCCCTTAAACCTTCGATAGAAGTATTTTGTAATTTGCTCCATTGCAGTATCAAAGCTGTCAGCATATCTGTTGCTTCGGTAAGTTCTTCTTCAGTAAATATCACCTCGACCGGCATCGGCATTTCTAAGGGATACGCACACAGTATTTTATAAAGTACCAGTGAGTGTTCAACAGCATTGAGTTGTCCGCTGGCGAGATAGTGTAAAAGAAAAACAGCCTTTTCCCTTTTTTCCTCATCAACAAACTTTTTGTTGTGCAGCCAATGAAGCCGGCCAAATAAATGAATTAAGAAAGGGTGTGAGAGTACAATACCTGCATGACTGATGAAGATACCGTCGTCAGGAATTAGTTCATTTAGTGGCTTATTGCCGATGTGTTCTTCAGTTGACTTATTACCTGAAAAAGTTGCTTCGGATTTAACCGGAGATTTGATTGATTGCTTATCATTTACCTGTTCAAATGTAAGTCCTGTTCGCTCAATATTTATTTTATCCTCACCGGTTTTATCCCTGATTCTTTCAGCAAGTGGAGCATGTACGTCAGTTTCTTTATCTACAGAAAGTTTATTTTGGCTTGGTTGTATTTTAGCAGATATTTTTCCTTCTTTTGTATTGTTTGCTTCATTCTTTAAATTCCCATCGATTTTTTTTTCAGGCTCATTTATACCAACCTCGTTAGTATCCTCCGTAAATATTTTTTCTTTCTCAATTACCGGGATATTTTCTTTTTGAGATATGTCATCACTATCAGTTGACAAATTTTTTATGAAATGAATTGGAGTTTTCTCTTTAAATAAAGTATTTAATGCAGGCTGCAACAATGTTACCTGCGATAGCAGGTCTTTTTGACTAAAGGTTTCAACGGGTAATGATGCTGTATATATCTGCAAGAATTTTGAGACAAATGTTTCTATAGAAAAATTACCAGGATCATTTGCTGCAGCAAACAAAACCTGTTGCCAAATTTCCTTTATTAATGCGATGCGTCCATACATTGGTGGCTTCACATATTTATTTAAAACGTTTATTATGGTATTTAATTCAGCTGCTATGTCAGGTAATTGCTGTTGATTTTTAGCGGTTATTATTTCCACAAGCTTCGTTAAAAAAGCGTCCGGGTACTGCAAAGCAATGCGATGACGGGCGAAAGAATTATTTAATATCAGGTTGCGAAGCAATGTGATAATGGCAAAGTCAGTTGCCAGCGTTTCCAACACCTGTTGATGCCACACCTCATTTATTTCCAATGTGTTCCAGGGTAAATAACCGGTTTGCATATAAGCGATCCACTGCCTGCAATTGTTCATTTCCTTCGATTCACGGGCTACAGTTGTACCCGCCGAAACTAAAGCTAGCTTTTCACGAAGTTTGGTTTTAAATTTAAGCACAACGTTTTCACTCAAATAAATTTCCTCCATCTCTGTTACAGGTATTTCACCTAAATCTATTTCAAGCTTATCTAGTTTTAATACCTCATCTTCCCGGCAATATTCATTGAATATCGATTCGATGGCAGGCAATATTTTATGATTGTAATGATTGCTTATTAAATGCTGCATGCGAAAAGCATCTAATCCTGCATTCACGTTTAATTCAATCAACTGTTTTTTTATGACGTGCCTCATGTATTTTCCTTTAAAATTATTTTTCTTACTTCATCTGTATCTGCTTCAAATGGATAGCTGGAATTTTTTGCCGGATTCCAGTCGTCAAATAATTTTTGCAGGTTAAAATTATTTTGCCGCAGGCTATTTAATCCCGCTGTAATAAGATCAATGCCTGCGATGGTATTTTCCTGAAAGAAAATACCATCGAGATAATATTCTAGCAGGTTTTTTATCAACTCATCTTTTTGAAATAGATTTAAAGATGCCGCTTCTGAAATATCATTATTTGTCAGGGCAGCAAGCAACTCATTTATTTTATCAGGCAGATTTTTCTCTCCAAAAATATAATTAGCCCTGCCTGCTAATTCATTCTCATTCGAGTTAGCAAACAAACCTGCAATATTATCTTTATACACTTGCAACCTGGCATTAATAAAGCGTACCTGGTCTTTATTAATTGCTAAGGGCGGTGCTAAAACTACAGGCACATCAGCAGCTACAGGTAGCAGGTTATTACCTGCTGAAAGTATTGCTTCTTTGTTCCATTGAAATAGATCATTGATTTCATTTAACCACCAATCTATGCCTTCACTTTTTTTAATTTGATCATTTGTATCATCCACGCAAGGTAATGAGGTTGCTGCCCCGCTGCAGGGCAAACAATCAACGCAGTCGCTTAATGTATCTAATTTGTACCGGAATAAAACCTCCATCAAATTAATTGCTGCAGTATTGTGTGCAGTATTGTTTTGCAACAAATTAAATTTCCATACCTTATATGGTTTTTCAAAGCGACTTGTATCAAAAGGTGTGAGCCAAAGAATGCGTAATAAAATATGCGCAGGTGCTTCTCTTTGCAAAATCATTTCAAGTAAATCACGATTTTCTTTTTTTCGAAAACGCTCTGGCCAGGCAGGCAATGCAACGGTGGCAATAAATGAAAACGGATCTTCGCCCGGTGTAAAACAAACGTCCGATTCCTGCTCAATACCCTTTACAAACACATCATCTTTCCAAGTTAAACCTGAGCATTTTGTTTGAGTGAAAAAGCTACCCGGCCTTATATATTTGCAACCGCCATCATTTTGTGTACGGGGCCGAAGTAAAATATGTTCAATCAAAAACACACCTTCCCTGTTAATGATTTTTTTACTGCGTTCCAATGCATCAAACATGGTTTCAAAATACTCATACTGCTGCGGGCAAAAGGCAACAATGTCAGCAGGCTGCAACAGTGCTATGCCAAATGAATAACAATCGGGCCCAAAGTAAGGCTGGTAATTGGTATAGTCTGCCAATAGCCCATTGATCATTTCGTATTTTGACATTGCTGTACTACAATCCTCATAACCACAATAGCTTTGCCATGCCAGGTAACAATCATCACAGCTGTTTTTTGCAGGAATAATGCAGCCATCAGAATTTCTATTTTCTATATTGTCAGGCGTATTGAATCCGGGTAACCTTATTTGTATATAAAATTTACCATTAACTGGTTGTATGGGAAAATACCAGGCAAGCATTAATAGCTCCTTTTTCCAGGATGCCTTTGTTGCATTTTCATCCACCACTTCAGCAATTTTTTTATCTCCATTCTTAATAATTAATTTGCTATCCTCTACATCATAATTATTGTAATTACCGGCTCGTTGCAGTAGATCTAATATTCTTTCACAATCAGTATTATTAGTTTCATCATATTTGTATAGAATTGCGATAGGCTTACCATCTATCCCATACAACAATTCCCTTTCTTCTTCATTTATAATTTTAAACAACCGGGTTGTATCAAAATTTTTAAAGGCTGCAAAAAGCTTTTCAAGTACTTCATCTCTTTTAGTTGCTGATTCGTATTTGCAGGGATGCACAGCATTTGCAGTATCGCAACCAACATTAAAAGTATAACTGGAGTTATTACTATTTACCCCTCCGTGAAAAGTACCGGACGCCTGCGCAATACAAATGAATTTCTCAACACCCGCAGTTCCCCAGGCTGCGGTTTCATCTTTAAATCTTGCTTTGCTTTCAGCCAACACTTCCCTTATAAAAATGGCGGCGCCGTCATCAGATAAATTGTCAATGAAATAATTCCCTTTGTATTTAAGTAACATCCTGAAAAAATAAAATGCCTGTCTTGCATCCTGCGCAGTATTATAAATATTTACGCTTTGCCAATCATACGAACCTGAATTTACGTTGTACAACGAAAAATAATAAAGGCTTCGCGCCGGCGTATTTATACAATTATCCGCTGCCGTTGAAGGGCAGTCACCGGCTTTCCCCGGAAACAAATTTTTATATTCGTCACTACATGCTTCCAGGATTTTTACTGGATATGTTTTTACAGTTTCTGTCATTGTTTTTATAAGTTCCCGCCCTGTTTCCTGCACCAACGCCTGCGTATCTGATGGTACAAAAACTTCTACTGGACTTTTTTTATCAAAGTCGCCGGTCATTAACGATGGTTCATCCAGGCTAATATATTTACCGGCACCATAATTATCTGCGACCATCGCTTTTTTTAAAATTTCAAGGTAAATATCATTAAAGGCAACTTCGGCTTCCATAGCAGTATTATAAGTTGCAACGCTTTTAAATAAAATGCTATCGGTTTTAAACGGCTTAAACTGGTTGTGACACCTAACTACATACCGGTATAGCACTGTCTTTGATTTCTCATCCTGGCAAGGTTCCGATATATCGCCTCCAAGGCATATATCCAGTACTGTATAACCGGCAAGCGAATTGGTATACAATTGTTTTACGATGGCTTTACTGTCATTACCTATTGCAACGTTGTGTTGAGCAAGCAGATTATCGTTATCAACCAACCGGTAAACATAAGGGCCTGTATGGCTTAATGCATCAATTTCTATCCCATTTGTAAAAGGTTCGTTTGCATCAACGCATAACCGCCGTTGAATTTCTTTGTTTAGTTCAAGTAATTGTTTTGCTTTACTTAATTTTTCATCTTCTGGCATTGCTTCTACACCAGCACCCACATGTATGCAGGTTAAAGTGCCGATGGTATTGCCTGCATTTTTAAGGGAATATTTTAAATTGATAATTTCCAGCTGAACGGTCTGCAATGAATCAATAAATTGTTGAGCAGCAGTTTTTGCATTTTTAAAAGAGTCAAATTCCTCATCGCTTTCAAATAACAGAATACGATCGGTTTCAAATCCCAATTGATAACGGATCTTCCATTTGTTGGCAAAAGCAGGTACAGACAACAGGTAGTAATGATTATTTACAATGCTCCACACTTTATCAATAAACTCTTCGCCCTTAATTGTATTTTCTATTTTATTTAAGCACTCAGCCACCGGTTGTCCATTGCTTACGATAAATATTTTTTTCTTTTTATCATTGGTAAACTGAAAGTTTTTCTTGTCAACCATCAGCATCAGCACCTGGTATGCATTTGATTTTGCCTGCTTCTCCGAGCTGAATTCCTTTAATGATTTAAATTTAAACGCATGGCTATTGTCTAATAATTCAAAACTAAATTTATCAGGCTGGCCAACAATATTATTATTCAAATCGATGTTAAAAGCATCAATATCAACCAATTTAGCAGGCTTCTTTTTATCATTGCTGCAGAATTTTCCAGAGGGATTTTCTTCGGGTAAAATAATCTGCCATTTTGCAATATCATTGGGTGTGCGCAAATATGCAACGGCCGACGCATAGGCTTCTTCTTCCGTGTTGAATGAATTTTCAGAAAGCCGGATAATGTTGCCTTTGCTGTCTGTTAGCTGCAGACGGAAAACATAACCTGATTCAACAATTGTTTCGTCATTGAACCCAGGCACTGAAATTTTCTGTAAGTTGCCTGCCAGCTCAGCTGCAGACTTTTCATCATTAAACAGCCCGGGATAATATGCCTTTTCATTTCCATTAAAAAAAAGCTGTAATTGGTACTTTTCCTGGTGAGCAATATACTCCACCTGGTAATTATGTGCATCTGGAAGTGATGAAAAAATAGCCTGCAATCCTTGCTGTGCATTTTCTGATCCTTCGTAAATTACTGCCGTATTAAATAAAACTTCATCGGCTAATATTAACTGCACTGAATAGGTACTATCGTAAGCAATCACTTCAAAATTGCATAGACTGGTGTCGGTGCTGCCGTCAATTCCTGTATAGGCCCTGAACCTTTTCTCAAAACCAGATATCTCATTTTTATTACTATCACGATAGTCAGATGCCTTACCACGGTTACTGCTTAACGTAGGATATTGTGATAAAAAATTTTCTTTATTTTTAATGTTCACTTCTGCAAGCAGTTCTTTATTAGAAAAGTTGAAAGACAGCATTGCAAAGTCTGTAAACTGTTCTGCAAAACGTGCAAGCAAATGATCTAAAAAATTCTCCCGCCTGTTGCGGTATAAATTTTTATCCTCCACAATTTGAGATAAATAATCAACGTACTGATGCAGATTGAGAGCGATAGTAAAATTAAACGACGACAAAATACTATAACTGTCTGCAAGGGTGGCAATATTTGTTAACAGCTTTAATTGATTGCGTGCATTTTGAAGTTGAAGAGGATTGGCTGCATCTTTATCTTTTAAAAATAATTCTCCGGTAACAAGGGTGTCATCACTGGAAGTTTCGATATAAAATAAAGCATAACCGTCAGCTGTTGTTACAATGTCTGATATTTTAAACAGTTCATTCTTGAAATCTTCCTGTAGCAGGGCAGTAGTAATATTATATTGATCCGCGGAACCAGCTGAATATTGTTGCTGCAGTTTGTTCACGTCGCTGCTGCTGAAAGAACTCGTCCTGATCATCGCTTCAAAATACTGTTTGTTAACCGGCCAGCCAATAACAGTGCCGTTTACTCCTGCATTGCTCTTGCCATGTTTATCTGCAACATTTTGGTAAAGTTGCTGTAGGCCGGGAACTGTGGTAAGTTCACTTGAAAAATAAGTGTGTGGTGCACTTTTTGACGGTGGAAACTGAAAAGAAAATATTTCCCGGATATTACCCAATTGCGAGAGATAATTCGACAGTAGTTGATCAAAGAAAAGTAAGTACCCTTTTAATTGTAAAGCCTGAGCCCTGCGTTTTGCTGGCGCAGAATCGGGAACGCCGCCTTCACCAATTCCATAAACAAGCGGAAATTCATTTTGGATAGAATAATATGCAGCCAGATCATTGTGATAGCTGCCTTGTGGAATTGCCAGATTAAGGTTTTGGGTTGGTTGTTGAAGTTTACTTGTATTTACTGAATGGAATTTTAACGATAAATTGTTCTGCTGAAAATTTACAGGAACTGTGATTCCATTTATAGAAAATTGTAATGATGAAATCAAAGTTGAAAAAATAGTTACATAATCAGCAGGAATTGTAAACAACCACTTATCTGAAAAGTGCACGCCGTCCCTGGTTAGCTTTAGCTTGCGCACAGTAGCAACACCCGGCACACCTAAAATGATATTGTAAACATCGGAAAGATGAATCTCTTCTTTTAATGTGATCGCTTCAAATTCACTGGTGTCTACAAAACCTTGACTGTTATAATGATTATAAGGCCGGCCGGCAAATATTTCATCGATTTTCTTATTTTTTTGAAGTAGTTGCCGGAGTGTATAAAAAATTGGTGAAGGTGAAAAGAAAACCTGTAAAGCCACCACAATATCTCTATAAACTTCTGCCGCATCTGCATTTGCATCAAGGGCTATATCGGCACATATCCCAACAGGCAGGCTGCATAAAACAGAGATATCAATAAAGTCTTCGCAAAGATTGCGGTGAGATAAGAGTGCTTTTTTTACATCTTGAATTACATCTTCCCGCAACCTTACGGGCGCATCTTCCAATTGCAGTTTTATATGATATAGACCATTGATAAAATTCTTGCATGGATTGGCTGTACTGTCGCCAGAAGCCGTAACGTTCCCTACATCCGTCGAGTGAGGCTCACAAATATTTGTGAGCGAAATATCTTCAGCCACCTTAAGCCAGGCATTTTTTACACCGTCAATATCAATCAATAATTTTCTAAAATCAGTAACCGTTAAAGGGTTGCAGGTTAATATTTCAGCAGGTGTAAAAAAATTATTTTCACAGGATAAATCAGCAGGATTTTTTGTAAAAATATCTATAGCAGGCAGGTTGGTCCGATAGCCAAGATCAAGCAATGCATAAAGTAAAACTTCCAGTATGGTTATTCCAGGATCGTGTACATTATAATCTGTCCAAAGCTTACCTGTTAAGCTGCTTAAATATTGAATTGAGCTTGTACGCAATGCATCAAAATCCAGGTAATCGGGAAAGCCGGAGTTGGTTCTGTTAATTACTGTGCTATTTGTTGACTGATCTGGCATAATTCATTTCTATACGGGTACGGTTATAAATGGTGCAGGGTTATCCAATATGGTTATTACATCGTTACAATCAGCAATTCCAAAACTTTCTTTTAAATCTTCTTCGATACATATTTGTATTTCACCTGCAAATAAAATAGATCGCGGAGTATGCGGACAAATTTCAGATACCGGCAAGGTTTCGTAATCACTGCGCAGTTCCAGCTTTGTTATGTAGTCTACATAATCCCTTGTTTCTAAAAAATAAACCAGGTCAGACTTATTTACGCATTGACCAAACCTTAATTTTTCAAACACACCTACTGCCCAGGGAGCTAAAAATTCCCTGGTGTCCTGTTCCAGTTTATTTTTATAAAAGCCTCTGTCGTATCCTTTATTGAGGATAACAGACAAACAGATATGTACATTTTCGTAGCGGGGATTTACTGCCCTTATTTTTACAAAGGGAGAAATACGGGTAACAAACCAGGCTTGAATTTTTTCTATTATCCCTTCTGGAAGTTTTGGTTGAAAAGATTTACCGGCCAAAAGTTTAGTAAGATCCGGAATTACTGCCAGCATAATATAACCAGGCGCCGCAGGAAAATCGTTGTCGTACTGGTGTGCATTTAAAAAGAAACTGTGATTGATGCACTTAGCTTTATACACCTGCGGAAATGCCTCCAGCACCATGCGCTCGTAATCGAATTTTTGAATGGCCCTACCTTTGTGGCGAAGCAACTCACTTACCCTTGTATAGTAATGGCCAGTGGCTTCCAGCTCCCTGCCACTATAAGAGGGATAAGGCTGTGATACTTGTTTTATATTGGCATCAGCAACTTTAAGTTTTGAAACAGATGTTGCATTGAGCGGGTTCGAAAGCCTTTGCATATCATTTTCAGGATTTATTAAAAAACTAGCTTCCACTGCCTGCGTTGCAATGCAGATGGTTTCGCTTAAAGCCCTGCTGTTTTTAGGAACGGATGCCTTTATCCAGTAATATCCCGCCGGCATCACACTGTTATTATCAGACATATTATCGGGAAAGGAAAATTCAACAATGCCTGACGTTGTTAAACTTCCTGTACTATCTCTCAATATTTCAAAGCCCTGGCGTAGCGCAAACCATTGATTGTTGTATAAATATTTCCAGGAAATAATTTCCGGGTCAAACTCCGTATCTGAAGTAGCTTCTGCCAATTGAAACAACATATTTACTTTACTGCCTGGCAGCAGGTCTGTTAAACCAATAAACAAACTTCCCTCATCGCACAAGGTGGGAAACAGGCTAGGCTGAAGAGAAATTTGCGCTAGGTTATATGTGTTCTTAAATGGATACAGGTGAATGAGCGTAATATCATTGCCAGAAGCACTGGCCGCGTAATCAAGTGCTATATTACTTATAACGGGCGTCCAGGGTTCGTTTGGAATTAATACAGAAAGTTCCTTTATCGGTTTACCTTCGTTGTCAAAAAGCGCTAGTATTTTATCCAGTGTTTTTAATTGTGAATCTGTATAGGTTGCTTCTTCAGCGGTAATACCCGTTAATTTTGCATTTTCTAATATTTGCGGTGTAAGTTTATCCTTTTCTTCGTCGTTAATACTTCCGCTTCCATCATCGTCTCCATCATCTTTAATAGCATCCCCGTAATCGTTACTTAATTTTTGTGCTACGTCATCGGCATTTTTAGCCGCTGTATTCGTATTTTTAACCAGCTCTTGAAATGATAAAATAGCATTTCCGATATTTTTATAGATGATCACTGTATCTCCACTTCCTGCATATACCGCATTTTCAAGAATTGTGTCTGGGAATCTTCCCAATGCCATCATTTGACGTCCCAAAACAAAGGCATAATCCTTATGCAGAAAGTCCTGATTTTCTAACGTAAATCGCAGAAATCCTTTTCTTGCGGAGATGTCGTATTTTTTTAAACCTGTTAACGCATCGCTATAGTCACCTGCAGCCCCAAAATCTGCCGGCTCTATAAAAAAAGAATATTTAAAGGCATCATCCTGTTTACAAGGCATGGCGCAGGTTTCCTGCGAAAAGAGTTTTCTATTAAGATCCTTTGTTACTTTATTTTCTTTTGTTTTTTTAGACTTATCTTTTTGCCATTTACCTACATTTAGCAATGCAAGGTTAACTTCAAAATCACACTCATTCAGTCCGAACACTTCTTTATCGTCTTTCGGATTTTCGAGGTCAGTGCAGTCATGGTAGTTAAATCTTTTGAGATAGGCTTTATAATGTTCATTAAAATTTGCAGGCTTATCTTTCCAGTTAAGCTTTACACAAAGCTGTGTCCAGTTTTTTGAGAATATTTCCTGACTGCCTATATAAAAATTGGGGCCTGTTAGGTTCATGTCTATTTTTACAGGAGTACTTGCTTCCGCTTCTTTTTTTATAACTGCAGCGCCGGTTTTATCACCTGAATTTTTATTAGAATTAACAGCATCAAAATCAACTATAGCAGGCCTTGTGCCAAAAGGATAAACTGGACCATTTACATCCTGTACACTTTCATCATTTTGCACAATGAAATTTTTAAGGCCGCAAACCTTCACATTTATATTACTGTCTGTAACCACCACATTCCTGAAAAAATTATAGAGTGAAAGTAACCTTCCTGCGATATGCTGTTTTTTATTTAAACAGCAAATATCATCTTGGTCTGCTTCAATAATTTTTTCGAGCGACAGCTTTACCTCGTCGTTTAATAAAATTTTTGCCAGGGGTAGCGTTGTGCCAAGGTCTTCTTTTAAAATATCCTTATTAAAAAATGTAAGTGCAGGTTTATCTGCATTTAATTTTGCGAAAACAGTGATATTAAATGTTCCCGAATTGCTTATTTCCGAAAAATTAATGTCAAAAAAATCTGAAAGATTAAATGGCTTTGTCAATTCATCAAGCCCGGCGGTGGGATCAATCCAGTTTTTTTCTCCGCTAAATAAAACTGATAAAGATTTTAACGGTTTAAAAACCTGATTAAGAAAACTTTGCTGTCCCTGGCTAAAAATAAGGCCGTCCTGCTTTTTTGAGGCAAGGAAATTCAACCACACATCTTTGGTAATTACCGCTTCTTCATTATAAAAATCTTTATTTGTGCAACAAAAGGAATGACGAGTTATATCTTTTAAAAATTCCTGCCTGATAGAATCTGCTGAATCTATATCTAATCCTATTTTTATTGCAGTTGCCAGCAAAGCTTCGTTTACGATAATATAGGTTTCTTTGATAGCGAGCCCTACTTCAGCAAACAAAGTTTTAGCATCAATAAATTTTAAAGTATTGTTTGTAACCGATGAAGCAACTATTTTTTCGTTGGCGCAGCAGTTGCTACCGGATATAATTTTGGCCGCTGATTTCTCATCGCAAATGGCTTCATTTAATTTACAGGTTAAAGCAATAGTAATGCTTCTTTCCCCTTCATTCAATAACAACACCGGCGAAGCAAGTACAAAACCCATACGGGCATTGGGATATAGCTGTGGCGATTTTCTTCCAGGCGCTGTGTATTTACTGTACTTTCCACCGAGCGTAGGATAATTTTTAGGATCACTGCTAAAGTCTTTGTCAATGCCATCTGCAGTTCCTGCACTGGGCGCAATATAAAGCCCTTCCACAAAAGAAGTATTATATATAGTTTCATTGTTCAAAAACAAAGTGCGTACATCTGCCACCTGAGTTTTGTTTACTACAATATCATCATTTAGGGCAAAATCAATTTCTATATTATTTTTATCCTTATCGGCTTTTACCAGCAATCCTTTCTTTAATGCATATTGCTTTAATTGTTTTTGGAGTTCAAATATCAGGTGTATTTTATCTGGCTGTACTTCACTGGGTTTTAGTTGCAATACCTGTTGGTAAAAAAAATCAAGATGCTTTTTTGCAAAACCATTCAAATCATTTTGCAGTTGTGTAAATGTATTTAGAAAAGTAAACAACAGGGCAAGATGCGGCGTATGCTTTTGATTTAAATCATCGTTTAAACTGATAAGACTTTGTTGAATACCTGCGCCAGCAGCAGTTGAAATAGTATCCATTGCCTGTATCAGGTCTGCCATTGAATTATTAATCACTTCACTTATTGCCAGCAAAACCTGGTGATTGCCGGTGTCGATATTGTTAATAGTGTCGTCGCCTGCCACTAAAATGATATCATTAATTTTCCATAATCCATTTAAGGATAATTGTTCACTAAAATCTATTGCCGTAATGCCTAAAATATTAACAGCACTGCAGGCCGCTTTTATAAAAGCTGTTACAGGCAGGCGTAATTTATTTTTACCTAATTGCTCCAAAAATGCCGCAACCGGAAGCCCGGTTTTATCTACTGAATTATAAAAGCCTGTTATTTTATAAATGGTATTGTAATAACAAAAATTCAGTAATAACTGTAATCCTTTTACTGTGGGCTTTTTATTAAAAATATAGCGGTACAGCTGAAATTTATCCTGTAACAATGCACTTTCATTTTTAGCAGCTGCTGCCATAACAAACGGAATGCTGTTTTTGAAAAAGCTTTCCCAGTTATCTTCCTCCATTATATTTTCATTGCCTGTTACATAAGCGTATTTTATATGTGCAGACAGCTCTTTGAAAAAATTAAGCAGCTCGGCCAGAGTGCGGTTATCAATTTTAGCAGCACTATTTAATAAATTATCCATTACCCGCTGTAACTGGCTGCAGCCGGGATCATTTTGAAAAGGATGTACAAGGTTTTTACAATCAAACATATAATTCTAAGCGGCTTACTGAATGGTTAATAAAATATGCTGAATATTTTTACAGCGGCTTCAACGCCTCATTTCCGTAATAATCATACACATAATTAAATCTGGAATTTGTTTCAGGAACAGAATAGGTAATGCTAATGGTAAAGCGCCCCTGCAGCAATTCCGGAGAATCGTCCGGTGTTACATCTACCTGCTCAAGCAATATTCTTGACTCGTAAAATATGATGGCGTTTTGCACCCTGTCTTTTATATAGCCTATTACTGTACTGCTCAACTCTTCAAATATAAAATCGGCCATATTACAACCATACTGAGGTTGCATCACTCTTTCCCCCAGGCTGGTCGATAACAGTATATTCAGGCTTTCCTCAATGTCTTTAATATCAGAAACCAGTTTGACCTGTTTTGTAACTTGATCAAATTCAGGTGGAAAAGCCCAGCCTGTTCCTAAAAAATCAATATTTTGCTGCATCATTTTTTTATTTTTATCCTCCAATTAAAACTGTAGGGCAACCAGCCACAATTACCCCTCCGTGCGCTGTTAAATCTCCCTGCCTGGCTGCAGGTTTTCCCCCAATCATCACTGTTGCAGATCCTTTTACAATACTGTCCGGCGGCCCCACGCATACCAGCATATCGCCAACAACCGCCGCAGGCAAACTGCCAATTAATACCATTGGCACACATGGGCCAATTACAGGACCACCTACATGAGGTATAAGGCCATTCAACAATGGGCAAGTATGCATATCCGTTATTCTTGCGGCAAAAGGCATAAGTGATAGTGGTGTTTAAATTTTATGAAATATTTTATTTCGATTTATGTCAGGTCCATTCATAAATTTTTCCATTTTTTACTCCTAAATAATAGCAGTAATTCGCTGGTGTATATTTTTTTATCTGTACAAAATTTGATTAATTAATTTTTACAATAGAACCGGTTACCTCGGTAATTCCCTGCGATGAAATTTTTGCTGTAGCTCCCTGCATACTTACATCAGCATCTGCCTTTACCGATAAAGAAGCAGCACTGATGGATAAGGAAGCAGCTGCTGAAATGGTTAGATTTACGCCTGCTTTTAATTCAATATTCTTTGGGCTCTCTATCTTTATGCCCAAAGTATCCATAGTTATTTTGTTATTGTTTTGATCTTTGATTTCAATTTTGGTTGCGTTTTCATCTAGTGTAATACTGTTGCCTGCCGGCGTATCTATCACAATTATCTTTTTATCATCATCAAAACTTACATGCATTTGGCTGCGGGTGGTAAATCCCTTTTTATTGTTTGCATCCTGGGCAGTGAGTGGGGCAGGCTTGTTGCTGCTATGTAACATGCCTATCATTACTGCATGGCGGGGATCGTCGTTGATAAATCCTACGATTACTTCGTCGCCAATTTCGGGTAAAAAAAAAGATCCTCGGTTTGCTCCGGCGTCAAGCGTGGCAACCCTTGTCCAGATGCCCTGTGCATCTTTATCAATCGTTGGAATTTTTACTAATATGCGGTCTTCTCCATCAGGATCAGATTGCAACTGTACCACCACTCCAATTTGCAAACCATTAATTGCACCTACTAGGCCCGCATTAGGCACATCCTGAATATCCTGGTGTAACTGCACATGATATTCAGGATGTAAACCAAATTGCACCTGTGTTTCCCAGGTGCCTTTACCTACATCATGCCTGATCGCTGTTACATAAGCATTGCCATTAAAACGGCTGCTAATGCCATCAATTTTTACCATATCCCCCGGTTTGATTCCTGAAAATCCTTCAACTTTTGCCCGTCCTCTTATTTTAGCCAACCGGCTTCGCATGAATGCTCCATCTGCCCAGGTTTGCAATTCCTGCTCAAGCAGGTGACCGCTGTGGTGCATCTCATAATCTACCTTTATTTCTTTAGCAAGCTGGTTGCCGGAAATATTGCCTGGTTCAGAAAAATTTGCTGAGCTGCTGTCGGCTGTAAAAAGTTGTTGGGTTTTATAATCCCAGGAAGCGGCCTTTACGCTTTGCCATTGGTTAAGAACATCCATCTCTGCTTCAAACTCCAGTACAGAGGCACCAAATGTAACCTGCAACACCGGACTGGCGCTGGTTAAAGGTTTAGATATTTTTACAGTTCCTTCACTTACATTTACCAGCATGCCATTAGCCTCGGCACGAAGCAGTAAAAAATCCCAGTCGGAAATATGATGCTGCACAATTTCTTTATGTGAAAGACTGGTTTTTTCTATATCTGCCGTTAATCCATAATTTAAAATTAACTGGCTAAAAAGATCTGAATCGGTAAGCTGTTGATAATATTTGCTGTGCCTGCCAATCGTCATCCGTACTGCCTCGTCGCGGCATTCAATGTGTAATTCGCTGTTGCCGTTTTGCCGTACTTTTATGGCGTGCATCGTTATAATTCCACTAAATACCCTATCATTGGCGGCATCTCTGCCAATCTTTATTACCACTTTTTTGCCCGGTACAAAAGCATCGGCGTTACTTACAGAAAAGCTTTTTTCTGCTGCTTCTCCATCCCGGAAAACCATCTTTGCTACAGGGATTTTATTGCTCTCTTTTGTTACAGAAAGGGAAAGCAACTGGAAGGAAGGATTAACAGTTTTGCCTTCTACTGAAATATCGTAACTGGCAACATCATGCAGTGAATTGTTGGGAACAAGCGTATCAGCCATTATTTTCATTTTTATTAAAAGGTGGAAACGAAATATTAATCCCGGGTTTTAAATTTCTTATAGAGCTTAAATTATTTGTTTTTGCTACCTGCAAAAAATATTTCGAATCGTTGTATATTTTATAGGTTAGTAAGTCGAGCCTGTCTGAAGCCGTAACTGTTTTATAGTGGGTTAAATCAGGTGAACTGATGTGATTAAGTGCAAATTCTGCCTTGGGCGAATTGTATCCAACAAAGGTGGCGCTGATTTTTACTCTCAGTGGAAAACCCTTTGGATCAAACAGCGTATGGTTGATATCAATATTAGAAACTACGCAGGAAAATTTTATTTCTGATCCCCAAAAAATGATTAAAAATCTCGGGCGGTGGATTTTTCCATCGTAGTCATTAACGCACTTTAAAAAGTCTGCCAGCGCCTTACTTACCGAAGTATCTTTTTTGCCAAAATAACCTTCCATAGTACCGGTACCATCCAATATAAAATCAAGCTTTAGTTCGTCAGTGCCTTTTCCTTTAAATTTTGGATCTTTTCCTGCGCTACCGGTAGCACTCCTTGTTTCAAGCTCTACCTTTACATTTTTTGTAAATGATTCAGGATTGATTGGTGCCGTAAACACGGCATTTTTTACCTCATCTTTAAAGTCTTTATCCGTAAAGCAATGAATCACCAGTTTATGAAGGCTACCGCTCATATTTTTCTTTTAAAATGCCCATTACTTTTTCGATACAAGTATTAATAATTTCTTCAGAAGCGGACACATTATTATTACCTGAGGCTGCGGCACCTGCCATTCCTTTTGCCGAATCAGCCTCCTGTGTAACAGTTGCTCTAATTACCAGTTCACGAATTTCTATGGGCATATTATTTTCTTAAATTATTAACAGTATAAAATTATTTCTGACCGGCAACCGTGGCTGACTCCACTTTTCTAGATTGGGCAGCACTATCAGTAACCAGGATGTTATAATTTAACTCCAGCGTTTCTATTAAAATGTTGCCTTGTTCAGCATTCAATTCGCCCAGCTTCCAGCTTCGGGGCCATACATTTGTTACCGTCCAGTAAAGCAAAGAACTGGAGTGATCTTCATTAAGAAGTTTAATGGTTACTGAAGGAATGGGTTTAATAATTTCATGCTCAAATGCATCCTGAAGCCACCTTGTTAAAGCAGAATCTGCAGGCTTTAAGATACCTCTCTTTAATAAAAGCGGACCATATTTTCTGCGTACCGGTATTACATGCTCAAATCTGTTTTCGCCCCCTTCTTTTACAGTTTCCGTTTCGACGGAAGAATCGAGGCCGCTAACGGATTGAAACCTTACATCAATATCCTTACTGCCAATGCTGAAGTCAACACTGAAATGAAAATTAACTGCCTGGTAAGCTGAATTGGCCATAACCTGTTATTTTGCTTCAACAATAATTAATCCTTCATGTACCAGCGTCATCGTTTCTATCGCCACTTCATTGCCATCAGCTTTTAAATCAGTGGACTGAATTTTTGAGGGCCATGCTTTTGAAAGCGACCAGGTGATGATGGGCTTATGCTCTTCATCCAGCAGCTTGATGTTTACATCACGCCTGAACTTTTCTTTGCCTTCCTGGAACATGAATGTTTTTTTCCAAAGCTCGAAGTATTCAAAATCGCCCTGAAAAGTTCCCCTCTTAAGAACAATGTCGGTGTACTTGGTAAGACCAGGCTGCTTACTTTTATGATACGCAGGATTACTGCCTTCCCGGTATTCAATTACCTGGGTTTCAAAATCAAGACCTGAAACCTCCGTAAAGCCAACTCTTGTACCACCCCATTCCAACTGGAAATGAAATTTTGGAAGGGGATAGTTTTTTTTTGGATCGTCTGCCATAAATTATTTTTTTGAATTGATGATGAATATTTATTTAGCACATCTTTTTGAAGGATCAACATTAGGGTCGCTTATAACGGAATTAAGCCCGTCCCGCAAAGCTTTAAGATTGTCGCGATGCTTGGTTTCGTTTAAAAGCCATTTTGATAATTCGTTAAAATCTTCCGTATCTTCCGAGTACTTACCTTCAATCTTTTTGTAGTACCGGCTATCGCAAATAGGAAATTTAAACATGGGTTCCAGCCCGGTATCTTCAAACTCACCCTCGGGTGTATTTCTTTGATAGCCTTCCATTCCAAATTCGGGCTTACGCTTTTCTTCGGACTCCTCCTGATTTTTTCCATCACAATTGAATGCCTTTTTCCATTCCTTTAAAACCATATTCAACCCGAAATGATGACTGGGATGACCAACATTTTTATTAATGTTGTTGATGATGCCAATGGCCATAATGATTGCTTCAATCAAAGCATCTCTCGTTTGAATAACGGCGTCAAGTTTTTTTCCATAATCTTCAATAAGTACCATAATGCCCTGACCAGAAACCAATGCCGGATTGTTCAGGCATTTTATACAGTTAGCCATGCTGTCATATTTCTTCTTTAATAAATCAATTTGCATAAAAAAATCCCGGAGCATGCAAAACAATAAATTAATTGCCCGTTTGGTAAGAAATTCGTTTTGACTGATTCTTGCATTGTGGTGCAATACAATTTCAAGCTGGCGGCAAATTTTCTTTGAATAATCGCAGGCTTTGTCCATTTCATCTTTCCATATTTTCCACATGTCTCTTTGTGCTGTAAGATGGCTAAGTCGCTCTGTGAGATACGTGACAGTTTTGTCAGCCTTTTTATATCTGGCATCAATCTCCTTATACTCAGCTGTCCATTCATCATAACAGCAATCTCCGCTTCCTTTGTTGCCATCCGGTGGTTTTATTTCCTTTTCACAACACTCTCTTATTTTGGGTTCGCATTCAAGCACTTCTCCCAGGTCGTATTTAAGTATAAGCATACATTTTTTTTTAATTATTAAACAAATTTATTTAAGGTGCCGGTGTGGAAGCTGCAGGCGCCTGCTCTTTAATAAATGCATATTTCACCTCGCCGCATATTTCACAAATTTCAGTAGCACACTCTTCCAGCCTCGGCTTGCAATTATCCTTATCTCCGCTTACGCAACCACATTTGGGGCAACAAATTTTATTAAGTGTTGTATAAATACCGGCGTAGGTGCAACGTTGACTGTATAGGTCCATTACACTTCCAGTTCTTTTTGTCAATGCATCTTTTAATTCCTGTTGGCGTGTATCCAGGTCGCCTTTTCTTTGTGTAATGGTGGCCAGTAATAACTTATCAAATTCCTGTGCGGTGTTGTATAACGTTTCATGTATTACTACCAGGCTGCCAGTGTTACAAAATTTTTGAATGCCTATTACGTCAGAGGAAGCTTTAAATACAGAATCAATATCTGATAGCAAAGCCTTGGGCATATCAAACACTAATTCTATAACTTTATCGATGTCTTTGCAACCTTCAGAATCAGACCCCTGCGTTTGCTTGCCCTCTTCTTTACTTTCGCCTTTTCCGGTAATGATCAGCCATTGTGATACACTGCAACTGTCCTTTTTTGAATGCTCAAGTTTGTTAGCGGCTTCCCGTAGATCGGTCATTTTGGATTTAAGATCTTTTACCCCTTTAAAAACTGTTGTGAGCTGTGCTGCAAGAGAATCGTCCCAGGCTTTGTAACTGGCTACACTGGCCTTAATTCTTTCGTTGGACTGCACCAGTTGCGACCCCATACTTATTTCGGTATTAATATATCGCTGGTAGTTATCCCTTGTAGAAAGATACCTTCGTTCCTTGCTTTTATAAATTTTTTCGTTGGCGTCATATCCTATCCTGAGGGTGCCTATTTCATTTTCGGCTGTTTCTAAATTTTTACAATAAATTTTTTTAACAGCATTTATTTTTTGCTGTGTTTCATTATCCCTTTCAGTACAATCCGGGATATTTTTATTATTGGGCGTTGCCATATTTTATTTATTAAGAAGTAAATAAATTAAGATTCTGAAAGCAGTTTATGCATAAACCGTAGTATGATAAATTCTGCAGGCCTTACCACTGCCAGTCCAACCTGGATGATCAGTCTTCCTTCCAAAATATCCTGTTCGCTCATTGTAAGATTGAGGCCCACATGCACAAAAAAAGCTTCTTTAACTGATGCGCCCATTAATGCACCTTCTTTCCATCTTTCTGTCAGGTAGTTTTGAATCATTGACTTTATGCGTACCCATGTATTTTCGTCATTGGGTTCAAATACAAATTGCTGGGTGGCGTTGTTGACTGATTCTTCAACCATAATAAAAAACCTTCTCACAGAAATATAACGCCATTCATTGTCATTACCGGCAAGTGTGCGTGCACCCCAAACAATAGCGGGACCGCGGCCCTGGAACGAGCGGATAATATTTACAGATTTCCCGGCTACGGGATCAACATTCAAATCGTCCT
Source organism: Ferruginibacter sp. (assembly GCF_014377975.1). GTDB lineage: Bacteria > Bacteroidota > Bacteroidia > Chitinophagales > Chitinophagaceae > Ferruginibacter. The sequence continues at coordinate 26,801 of NZ_JACMOO010000145.1, read as the reverse complement.
GTTCCGTGTTATTAATTAAATACTGCGGGCGAATAGCACCTAAAATATTTACATTGGCCGGCGCTTTCCATACACCACGTGCATTATCAACTTGTGCGAATATACCCGCCATGGTAGCCGCAACAGGCATCAGCATTTCTAAATTTATAATGGCAGATTTTGCCTGAAAATATTGTGCGTTGTTTTTCGATTTCAGATCCGCAAGCGTTTTTACGTCGGCGGCCCCGCCTGTTACTGGTATGGTGGCATCATTATCAACAGACGGTACACCAGCTTGATAATAAAAATCCAGGCCTGTATAAACTTTAGGAAAATACGCAGCTGCATACTTAAGATCACTGGCATTGGGGGGAGCTAAAAGATCTCGCAAACTGTTAGGATCATCTTTAATATCCTTTAGCCATACTTCTGCATTTGCTGCAGTATGGTATACATCCAGTATAACAAACCTGTCCTGCAATTTTACACATTGTGTTATTGCCTTGTCATGGAGGGTATAATAATCAACTGCATTATCAATATTTGTTGAATCAGGGAAAATCAATAATGTTATTTCATTAACTTTTGCAGCTTCAATTAATCCACCGGTTCCAAGTGTGTCATCACCACTAAGATCTTTCATTGCAACCGCACCGCCATTTGATGCATAATCACCCACAGATACTATCCAGCAAGGGCCGCCGCCGTTTGCAAAAAACATCTGCAGCGAATAATTCATCAGGAATTTTGATCGCTTGGTTTCCTCAACAGCAGCTGTTACCGTTGTTATGTTATTTACTGCTGTTAATATAACTGACAGGCTTGTTTTTTCGGAATCGGGGTTACCAAAATACTGCTCGTATTCCAGCATAGATTCAATGCGCCAGGGTTTGTTGTGTAAATCCGCAGGCTTCTTCCATTGGGCTTTTTCAGTGTATCCTATAAAACAGGGAATCGCAGTTTCAGCAGATGCAATGGATGGCGGCAAGTGTGGAATTTCTTCAATATACACTCCCGGATGTTTATATTCAGGCATATAAAAATGTTTACTATTTAATAAATATTGTTAAGTTGATTTTTTGTATTGCTAACCCGTATCCACCGGGAACAAAGTCGATTGCGCCACCAATATATCTGAAAATATTTTTTGTCCTTCTATGCTGATGCGTTCGTCTGATACGGGGTTGGGCAGAAATTTTTCCTCTGTAATATTGCCAAACTTGTCTTTAACCGTAAACATCGCCGGCAATGCAGATGCATTTCTGGGAAGCCTGCTTACCAGGTTATTAGTGCCGTCTCTTTGTAAAAAAGATGATCCTGCATCCACCTTTAACTTACCCTGTCTGTCATTAATAAACCGCCAGAAGGCAGACCTACTTTTTACACGCACTTCAAATATCGGTGCAGGCAGTATAGTTCCGTCTGGCTTTTTTCGATAGGTTATCAAACCACCTGCATCATATAAATTATACGCCGCGTTACTTACCCCAGCTTTAATATTTATAACTGCCCAGCAATCGCTTAAAGTATCCCCACCCTCATAAAAAATAATTTTCTGAACAAGTTTTTTTGTATCATTTAACGTAATGGCCAGGCTATATACAATTGTTGCAGAAACGTCGCCCGTCGGCAGACTTACAATTGCATCCTGCGGTATAATAATATCAGAGCCAAGGTTATTAAAATTGAGTAATTGCTTTTTTAATGGCAGATCACTTTTAAATTCGTAGGTTCTTATTTTTTTACCAGTATGGTCGCTTAATTCAACGGTTGCTTTAGTTACTTTATCTTCCCCAACAAACACGTAAGTAAATTGTAACGGCACAAGCAGCTCATCATTTTTGTTGGCGTAACCATTTCCCTTAACAGGTAAAAAGTATGGCGTGTTTGCGTTTATATAAAAAAGACAAAGATTTCCTGTACTGTCTGTATACAGTTCTCCCTGCTCGTAGGTATAAGAAGAGTCAAAGGCAGCAATACCAGCGCACAAAACAGGGAACGTTTTTCCAGCAGAAATATCTTCATTTGTAAAATAATAAACGGCGGGTATGTTTCTTTTAATGCGCTTATTGGTTACCGCTGCCAGTAATTTATTTTTGAGCGATAACTTAACCAGCAGATTAGTTGTTGCAGGCAATTTAACAAGCGGTTTGTACACCAATGTTCCATCAGCCAGTTCGTCTTCATTAACCGGTGTAAATACTGAATAACCAGTATAAGTTGGAATGAGCCGAAGCCTGTAATCGGCAAAAGTTTTTTGTACGGTATCGGGCAACTGAAATAAAATTTCTTCACTGACAGATGGCCATCTTTGATCAAAACTATTGGCTAAAAAAGCATCTTTTTTAGTCAGATCATCAAACACTGTTGTCTCATCACTTTTAGAAAGATAATATTCATGCAGCAACTGCACTTCAAAAAGTTTTTTATAAGTAATTCCAGGCATTAATTATTAGTTGAAAATTTTGAAACTGTTGTGTCTATTTCTGCTACTACCGGCACTTCACGAATACGTTTGCGGTCTGTAATACTTATCAATCTTAATTTATACATGGCAAACGGAACCTGCCGCCCCCCCAGCGAGCCCCACAAATGATTTATTTGTTCAAAGGTGAGCGTATAAAGTTCAAGTGTAAATCGTAAGTCTGAAAACACACTCTGGCCAGAACCTGAAGACGCACCTGAAAAAGAAGTTTTACCCTGCAAAAACTGAATCACCAAAGCCAAACGTTGCAGTGCCAATATATAGCTGTCTCCAAAGTAATTACAACTTATCAGTACATATAAATTCAAAAAAGTGGGAGCGCTTTCGTAGGACGCATTTCCGGTTCCAGATCTTCTCAACGCTGATTGATTTTTTAAAGCAGACTCTTCTTCGATATTTACAAGTGTAATAACAATGTGATCTGACAACGAACTACCGCTGGACGTTTCTGCCAATCCAATATTATCTATCCGAACTGTTGCGGGATCATTATTTACACTGAGATAAGCAGCAAGTTCTTCCTGGAGCAAAGACAACGCAAGATCTATCATAATAAAATTTGAGAATTATTAATTTCTTATTTTACTTTATTCTAATTTTCTGGTAAGGCAACAAATATTTCTTTACAAATACGTGCAGGATTAATTTAACCTCTGCTGGCAAAAAAAATATTTTTAAATGGAGAAAAGTGTTTAAAACACAGACTGTTAAAACACAGGAGTAATTGAGCAATTACTTTACTTTTTTTTATTCTTTTGTATATCTGCAAAAATACGTTCCGTTATAATGTTGGTGTCTGGCTGGGGCGTGGTATCGGCGTATTGGTACGTCTCCAATTCTTTGGTAATCAGTTCCTTTAATAAGTCCTCATTTTTATCAATAGCAAAATGTGAAAATAACATCTGTAACTCGTCTGATGAAACCTGATTATTGAGGTATCGAATGAAAAGTTGTTCTATACTTTTATCCTGCTCCAAAGTTAAAATTTCATTAATTACTTAAATGTTTGCTTCTTATTTTAAGGCTGCTAAATATTTTTATTCAAGGGAGCGACTACCAGCATTTTTAAAAACAAGTTTTTTAATTTGACAAGTCTTTAATGTTGATTCATCAGTTTGTTTTTTTGAATAGAAAATCTGCGGATAATAAACAAAAATACATAAATACAGCATACTGATAATGACTAAATTATAATGGAATGTTTTATTCTTTCTTGTAAAGCAGTGCAGGGAAAATATTATAAATAATACGGATTAAGACATTGTTTCCTCTGTTTTAAAAAATAACGCAGGGAGATAATGAGAGCGGCTTCGTAAAATAATTATGTCGTCAGGTAAATGCCGGCAGTAACTTCATTTTAATAAATTGATTTGCTTTTACAATATGATCGCTGATGGTTGAAGAAGATACACCCAACTGTTGACTTACATCATCATAAGTCTTCCCTTCCAGTTTGCACAGGCTAAATATAAGTCTTCGCTTTGGGGGCAATAATTGAATAACTTTAGTTAGTAATAACGAATTTTCTTTATTAATTAATTTTTCTTCAATGGATAAATATTCTGCGTGCTCATTTAACTTTGAAGTTAATTTTCTTTCTTTTGAACATCTTCTAAAATAGTCGTAACATTTATTGGTTACCATACAAGATAAATATGCAGAGAAACATTTGGATGTATCTATACTTGCCCTTTTTTCCCATACAATAATAAACACCTCCTGCACTATTTCCTGAGCAATTATTTCATCCTTAATTATATGAGTAATTTTTTTGTATAAACAGGGACTATAGTGATTATAAATAGCCCCAAAAGCAATTTCACAACCACTGGATAGCTGAGTCAATTTTTCGTTTTCGTTATTAAGTGGCCGGTACATTATCAATATTTGTTTGGGTTACGATCAATTAGTGGACGGTTTAAAAAGAAGTTGTGGATTTTAAACTCAAATCGGTTAACAGCAAAATATTGCTGAAAAATATGCGCTCTTTTCAGCTTAATTCCACCTGTTTCAATTTAAATGCAAAATGGTAATTATCTGATTAAATAGTGACTATTTTGCATTAAACCTGATTAATAAATAAGGATTATATAATCATTATTTTCATTGTTTTGCAAAGCCGAAAGCAGATTTTTTCTTGTAGAGAAAAAGTAATAATAACGTTGGATAAATAAGTGATCCTCACTTTAAATAATTAACAGTATAAACATAATAACATTATTTAAATAAAACAATACCCTAAAAGGGGAAAAAATTTACCAAATTATCAGGACTGTTACATAGTCAACGCCAACAGACTCCACTCTTTTCACCGGGAGGCCTACTCTTATGCCATTGACAGCCCCGATGAACGCACACAAAAATAGAGCTGAGTGAGGCTGGCGATTAGTAATTTAGCTTTTTGTTGTTACCTTCAATAAATGATTTTTAAATAATCAGCAGTCCGGGGCTGTACATTATAGTCGCCACCACCTGCAGCAATATCCGAACATTAACGGTAACCTGTCCACTAAAACTTTGATATTATGAAATATCTTCTCAATACCTTATTGTGGTTGTTTTGTATTTTATCAGTGGCTGCACTCATATCATGTAACGGTAACAATTCAGTGCCATCAAAAGAATTAATTAACCAGATAGATTTAAAGAGAGGGAATGTTATATCCTGCGGTTCTCCCGATAAACAATTCGGTTCAGTAGATTTTGAAATGACCTGTAATGAAAAGGCAAAAAAAGATTTTAATCTTGCAATAGAATTGTTGCACTCCTTTGAGTATGACGAATCTGAAAAAGTTTTTGCAAAGGTTATTGACGAAACCCCGGAATGTGCTATGGCTTACTGGGGTGTAGCCATGTGTAATTTCCATCCATTGTGGACGCCACCCACAGAAGCTGAACTTCAAAAAGGAAGTAAGGCCATTGGAATAGCAAACACTATTTCGAAAAAATCAGAAAGAGAATCGGCTTACATCAATGCCATCGCGACATTTTATCAAGACTGGAACAAAACAGACCATCACACCCGTTGCATCAATTATGAAAAAGCAATGGAAAAAATCCACACCGCTTATCCTGACGATAAAGAAGCAGCTATATTTTACGCTTTGTCTTTAGATGCTTCGGCCAATCCGAATGACAAGACCTATATCAATCAGAAAAAAGCAGGTTCAATATTAAATGCACTCTACCCTTCAGAGCCCAATCATCCCGGAATCATTCACTATATTATCCATACCTACGATTATCCCGGACTTGCTGAACTTGCATTGCCTGCTGCACGAAAATATGCAGCGGTTGCCCCTAACTCTGCACATGCATTGCATATGCCCTCACATACTTTTACAAGGCTGGGGCTTTGGGACGAATGCATAAAATCAAACCTTGCATCCGTGGCTTCGGCAAAGTGTTATGCTGAGCAATCAGGCATTAAGGGGCATTGGGACGAAGAACTTCATGGCATGGACTATCTTATGTATTCCTATTTGCAAAAAGGTGAAAATAAACTTGCCAATGAGCAACTGAAATATTTAGAAACCATCCACGAGGTTCATCCTGCTAATTTTAAAGTTGCTTATGCCTTTGCTGCTATACCTGCCCGTTTTTTGCTGGAAAATAAAAACTGGTACAGAGCAGCAACATTACAGATGGCTCCTGCAAATTTTTCATGGCTACAATTTCCCTGGCAGGAATCCATTATACATTTTACCCGCTTGTTAGGCGCTGCTCATTTGGGAAATATAAAAAACGCAAATATTGAATTGGAAAAACTTAAACTATTACATGATACACTGGAACAGCAAAAAGATGAATATAAATCCCAGCAGGTAGCCATTCAAATAAAAACCGGCGAAGCATGGATTCAATTCGCAAAGGAAAAAACTACTGTAGCACTGAATTTAATGAAGCTTGCTGCAGATATGGAAGATGGTACGGAAAAGCATCCTGTAACTCCCGGTGAAGTGCTGCCTGCCAGAGAATTATTAGGAGACATGTTGCTACAGATTAATCAATATGAAAATGCTTTATTGGCTTATGAAGCAGTACTACAAAAGTGTCCTAATCGGTTTAATAGTCTTTATGGAGCTGGTTTAGCTGCAGAAAAATCAGAACAAAAACAAAAAGCAGTTTTTTATTTTAAACAACTTTTGACTATCTCAGATACTCTAAAATCTGACAGACCTGAACTTGCGGCTACCCGAAATTTTTTGGCAATGCACTAATATTTTATTTTTGACGGTTATTAAATTTGAAGTGGTTACCGCCAGTTAGGTAAGCAAGGAAAGTTTCATCCTAAGTTGCTCAAAGAACGTACTTGAACGGCTTAATTCGTGCGGCTCTTCCAGCAGCATCCGGCAGGTGCAGGAGTCCGATTTGTATGTAAAAATTATTGAACCGTTTAACTAAAAAAAAATAACCATAGTTCGATATTATGGATATAATAACCAGCGCAAAAAATTAGAGGTACAATTAAATGACAGGCTCCGCAAGCAAATTGATAAAGAACATCACAAGCAAAAATCCTACAAAAAATTTACTCAAACATCAACACTGCGTCCAATATTTTTTATATCATCACAAAATAAAGCCCAATAATAATGGTTAGAAAGTGCTATCAGGAATATTAAAGTGAAACAAAAAATATCAGACCAGCTAAAATCAACTCACGGTACAGAAGGACTTGCTATTCTGAGATCTGTTATGGATAACACCATCAATGCAGGGCAGCATACTTTGAACGATTGGATACTTATTGCTAAATGAGGCACTAAATAATATCGTTATTTTTTAATAGTAAAATAAAATGTTGTGCCTCTTCCTGGTTCAGATTGCAGCCAGATTTTTCCGCCCAGCTTTTCAATAATTTTTTTTGTAATTGCCAGGCCAATACCCGTTCCGGAAAACTCATTCTGGTTATGAAGCCGCTGAAAAATAATGAATATCTTGGTAAAATATTCTTCCTCAATACCAATACCATTATCTGCTACAGAAAATTGCCAGTATTTATCCTGCCCTGTTGCTGTTATTTTAATTTGAGTGGCAATATCCTTTCTTTTATATTTTAAAGAATTACCTACCAGATTTTGAAAAATCTGTATCAGCGACGACCGGTTAGCATGTAAAACAGGTAAGGCACCTACTTCAATAATGGCTTTATTTTCACCAATTTGTTTTTGAAGTAACTGTAGTATTTCATTTACCAATAAATTTAAATCAATCAATTCCATATTGCCTTCCGACCTGCCCACTTTTGATATTTCCAGTAAATCAATTATAATCTGGCGCATTCTTTTGGCTCCATCTACCGCAAAATGAATGTACTTTTTACCTTTATCATCAAATTTATCTGAATAATTAATTTCAAGGAGATTAAGGAAACTGGTTACCATTCTTAAAGGTTCCTGCAAATCGTGGGAGGCCACGTAGGCAAACTGTTCCAGCTCTGCATTTGATTCTGAAAGAGCCTTTGCCTGTATTAAAAGTTCCTGGTTAAGGCTGATTAATTTCAATTCATTTTTTTTCAGTTTTGTTATATCCTGTGTTGCCACAATCATCCTGATAGCCTTACCATTTTTATCACGGATTATTGAACCCCTGGAAAAAACATTTGAATAAGTTCCATCATTTTTTAAAATCCGGTATTCCTGTTTCCAATAATCATTTTCAGCATGGTTAAATGCCGTTTTCATGGAAGTTTCAATAGCGGTCATATCATCTGGGTGAATAAATTTTACAGCAGAAAAATAATCAGTCCCGCCATTATCATGCTCCAGTAAATTTTTAAAGCCGTCACCTGTATGGATAATTTCACCTGTAAGAATATTAAGATCCCAGATAGCATCATTGGTAGCTTTTGCTACAAGGTTATATCTTTCATTGCTAAGGCGTAGGGTTTCTTCCGCTTTTTTACGCTCTGCTACATCCCGCACAAAAGAAAGTAACCTTCCGTCGGTTAACAATTTGGAAGTGATTTCGAGGTGATTAAAATGACCATCTTTTCTTTTCATCACCCGCTCACTGATTACGACTTTTCCTTCCTTCAACGTTTCAAATTGAATTGGCCGTTCATTAATGTCATCTTCAATAAAAAAATCATAAATTGACATTTGCATTAATTCGTCTTCTGTATGTTGTGTTAATTTACAGGCACTGGCATTTACGGTAATAAAACGGCCTGACGCATTTGAAATAAAAATTCCGTCTGAAGCTTCCTCAACCAGTATACGGTATTTTTCCTCACTGGCTATTACCTGTTGTTCGTATGATAATCTTTCGGTTATATCAAGTACAGTTCCGGAAATCTTTACAATTTTATTGTTTTTATTTTTATTGATGTTAAAAGAAGCCTGCAGATAACGCAAGGGCATAAGAATGGGATTGGTACGAAAAATTCGTATATTATTGTGCTCAGAGCCTTTAGAGATATTTTGCCAAAATTCAATAAAAAGAATGCGGTCTTCCAAATGTATTCCTGCTGATAATTCTTTAAAAGAAGGAAGTTCAATACTTTCTTCAAAACCAAAAAAGCGAAACATCTGCTTAGACCATTTACCTATTTTATTTTCTACATCAAACTCCCAGCTTCCCAACTGCGCCAGTTCTTCAGCCAGCTCAAGCCTTTCCTTACTTTTTATTATTATTTCTTCTGCCAGTTTACGGTCTGTAATGTCTACATGAAAGCCATCCCAAAGAGTTTCTTCATCGTTTAGTTTTTTGGGAGAAGAAATAACCATAAGCCATCGCATTTCGCCTTTATGATTGAGGCAACGGACTTCCACATTAAATGGCTTCATAGTAAGGTATGACTCTATTTCAGCATCTGCCATTTTCAGCCTATCCTCTTTATGAATTATATTATATAAAATAGAAGGATCATCAATAATTTCCTGTGGTGTTCTGCCTGTTATTGCCAGCGAACCATTGCTGACATAATTAAACTTTCTGCTACCATCCCGATTACCTGTTAACTGGTATAACATTAAGCCTGGCAAATTGTCGCTCAACTTTTCTAATTGAACGCTTTTTTCAATTAACTTATTTTCGGCAGTTTTCAGTTGGGTAACATCTACCATGCTCCCTATTAAACGGATTGGTTCGCCTTCGTTATTCCTTTGTATCAATATCCTGCTAAGAATATTTTTCCAGCCGGTTTTATCAGAATAAAAGCGATATTCATCCACCAGAATTTTACTGTCAGAAGCTTGCGCATCTTCCAGCAATTGCATCGTGCGTGCCCTGTCGTTGGGATGAATTCTATTTGCCCATTCATCATACTCTGGTACCGGATCAGCGACAGTTAATCCATACAACTGCTGATGCATTTCGTTACCCCAAATCTTATTGGTGACAACATTCCAATCCCATACTCCGTCGCTGGTGGCTTTACCAATGAGTTCGAATCTTTCGCTGGCTTCCATAATTTCCCTTTCCGCTGCTTTTCTTTCTGATAAATCAACCCCCAGTCCTAAAATACAATCCTTTCCCAGATAATTAATTTTTAGGGAATTAATATAGTAAGGAATTTTCTTTTTACTTTTTGTACACAATACTACTTCAATACCAGGCGATTTTTTTTCAAATACCGTTCTTATCCGGTCTTTAATTTTATCTCTTTCATCTTCATCATAAAAATCAAATGGGCTCATTTTACCTATTTCATCGTCATCATAACCTGTAACTTTTTCAAAATTTTTATTCCATCTTATAAAGTTACCCTCCTTATTATACAGGTAAAATAGACCAGGTAAATTATTAATGAGGGTTTCGGTTAACTGCTTTTGTTTAAAAATTAAATCTTCTGCTTCCTTGTTTGCCGTAACATCTGTAATGGTACCCACATATCCGATTACCTCGCTGGCGGCATTTTTTTCAGGAATAGCCTGCCCTATTACCCGGGAAACAGTATCATCGGGATGAACAAAACGATACTCTGAAAAAGAAACACGGCAGCCTGTTACTTCTTTCGTCCAGTTATTGGCCAACATTTCTCTGTCATCTTTGTGCACCGCTGTTAACCAGCCGTTGCCTAAAGCCTGCTGAAAAGATAAACCTGAAATAATGCACCAGCTGGGGTTAACGTACGTTGTATACCCCTTAGCATCCGTACGAAAAATCCCAACCGGGCAAGACTCAGTAAGGGTATAATATCGGGCTTCACTTTCAATTACATCTGCGTCTGCTTTTTTTCTCAATGCTTCCTTCTCAAAATTTTCCAATGCAAAAGATACATCTACGGTTACCCCAAGCAGCAATTCGATTTCAGCGGCATCGAAAAAATTTTTTTCTGCAGAATACAATGTAAACGCCCCAATTACTATATCAAATTTTTTTATGGGCAATGCCATTAAAGAATTATATCCCCTGCGCATTACATCCTCTTTCTTTGTGGAAGGCGGCAACTCATTTTCAAAATCGTTACAAACAATATAGGTGCCTTTTTGTATAGCCGCACCAATAGGCCCGCTTTTTTCAAAATTATTTTCAGTTATATTAATTTTATCTGCATCATAATTTTCCATCCCTTTATCAACCTGCATTACTGTATTTAGTTTGCTAGTTTGATCATCAATAATTGTAATTAAGGCCCTTCCGAATTTCCCGCAGTCTACCGCAATTTTACAAGCTTCTTTAAAAAGAGAAGTTTCATCCGTTGTGCGCACAATCATATGGTTAATCTGGCTAATGAAAAGATACAGCCGGTTTGCTTTAATGATTTTTTGATCGGCAACTTTACGGGACTGGATATCGGAAATAATGCCATGCCATATTATAGTTCCATCTGTTTGTGCTACAGGCATCGAATTTGCTTCCAGCCATACTTCACCTTTTACAGGATGCAGGTAACGAAACTCTTTGTGCCAGGGTGTTATATTTTTTGCAGATGTTTTAAAATCATTATAAAGTGGATCTATATCATCGGGATGCCACAATTTTAAAATGCTGGAGGCATCGCTCAAAACCTCTTCCCCGGTAAAACCAAAAATATTTATAACGTCTTTGCTTACAAAAGTAAAACGCGGTGAACCATCCATATTCATTTTAAAAGAATAAATTAAACCGGGTACAGTTGCTGCAAAAATGGCAAACTTGTCCCTTTCTTCTCTAAGCAATGCTTCTCCTTGTATTCGATTTGTTACATCCCGGCAGTTGAACACAATTGCTTTTACATCTTCGTTGTGCAACCTGTTTATTACAATTCCTTCCAGCCATAAATAATGGCCGTCTTTATGTTTGTTGCGAAATAAGGTACATATGGGTTTGCCCGGATTGTTTAATATTAACCGGACAACATTTCGTGCATGCGCCAATTCATCTGGATGAATATTTTTTGTACCATCTTCCTCCTGCATGTCAGCATCGCTCCATCCCAAAATGCGCTGTGCCGAAGGACTGCGGTAAATAATTTTAAATGATTCATCCATCAGGGAAATAACATCCAGATCGTTTTCTATCAGCGAGAGAAAACGCCGTTCGTTTTTAGCAATCTGTTCTGTCCGGTCTTTTACTTTTTGTTCCAGTTCATCATTAAATTGCTGTAGCTTTTCTTCCAGTTGCTTACGCACACTGATATCTTTTACTATAAAATAGAAAGCGGTAATATCGCCGGCTGAATTTTTAATACAGTTACCCGTAACAAGGCCAAAAAAAGAAGAGCCGTCTTTATGGTAATATTTAACTTCTTCTTGCCAGGTTCCCGTATCCGCTATCAGATTTTCGACGCCGGTTATTTGCTGACTTGTAAATTTTATAAACTGAAGATCCGCAATTGTTTTACCGATGGCTTCATGGCTGGCATAACCGAATAATTTTTCGGCACCGCTGTTCCAGCTAATGATGCGTTGGTCGATACCCCGTGAAAAAATGGCTTCGGATGATTGCTCTACCATGCTTTCAATATAGTTAACCTGCTTACTGAGAATTTTTTGAGCTGTAATATCAAAACTCACTGCCACATAACCCGTTATTATGTCTTCACCATTTTTTATTGCAGTAACAGATGAGCTGACAAAAACTGATTGACCGTTTTTTGTTTTTCTTACTAATTCCCTGGTTTGATAATGGTGTGGTGTAGGCTCATCCATTATTATATTTTTTTCGTTATTTATAATATTGGTTCGCAACAGGGTATTCGAATCTTTCCCCAACGCCTCGTACCGTGAATAACCATACAGGTTTTCTGCAGCACTGTTCCAGCTTACTATTTTTTGATTAATATCCAAAGTAAATACTGCATCGTTTGATTGATTAATCTGAAGAGAAAGCCGGGATGCATTTTCTTCAAATAATACTTCTTTTTTTGAGCCGGTTATCTTCTTCTTTATTATAAAAAAACATATTGATACCAGCAGCAAAAATATAAGTGCTACGTTTATCCAGTGTTGCATTGTTAGTGCATTGTACAGCTCATCTTTTTGCTGCTCCAGTAACCTATTTTGTTGCTGGCTAATTTCACCCGCCTGCCTATAAATACCTTTACCAAATAACAGCGTTTCATTCTGCGTAAGCACTGGTAAGATAGCTAGTTTACTGCGAGGGTTTTGTATTGATATAACACTATCAGTTAACGCAATTTTTTTGTCTACATACCATAATAAAGAATCAACCATCTGCAGCTGTAATTTATCACCGGTAATTATTTTTCTTATATAATTTTTTTGAAGTGCAAAATTTATTTTTGATTGAAGATATGTTTGCCTGAACTGCTGCGGGCCGCTAAGGAGGTAAGCACTTGAAGAGGTTTCTATTTCAATTGCTGTGAAAGTAATTTTATTAGCGGCAAGCAATATTTCATTACTTTGGTCTGTAACAGTTACCATTTTTTTTAGATGATGTAACTGCAGGTAATAAACAACGGACAGCACTGTAAAAAAAAATAGAATGACTATTATTACTTTTAGTAAAATTTTATTTAAAAATAGCGTTAGCCGCATAGGTGCGTTTACATTTTGGACAAATAATTTACTAAAAACTATGTGGGGTAATAACATAGCCTCAATTTAAAGGTAGAATAAATAAATAGTATATGTCGTAAAGTAGTAATACTACTTGCATTTTTTAGAAAAATTACTACACTTTAACCATAGTCATAAAAAAAGCTGATAAAAATAACGGATGATTTTACCGCATTATTTACAATGTGGCCTGTCAATAATTGACCGAGGCCTTTAATAAAAAAAACGAACTAAAGCACAGGAAACAACATTTCCACAAATTGCACCGATCTTAAAAGAAAGCACGGGGTAACTTCAGCGAAGAAGGATTACCCCCTTTTAATTTTATCTTTTTTTATGGGAGAATAGTCAGTATTTATTTGCCCGTTTACAATCAGTGAATCAAAATAACATTTTACGCCGGTGGCAATATTCATATTTTCAACATTCTGAATGTGAAAATGTACATGTGGTTCCGAGGAGTTGCCAGAGTTGCCACAAAGCCCCAAAACGTCGTCCTGGTGTACTTTTTGACCTTCTGTTACCTTTATTGAGTGTTGTTTAAAATGAGCAAAAAATAAATATTCATTATTTGCAGTTTTCATAATAACTGTATTTCCCGGGATATATACCGGGTTAAATTCTCCAGGCATGTTATCTTTTACTCCGTCAACCACCAACACTATTTCTCCATCACAAGGTGCAAATATTTGTTGGCCAAAAGCATAATAATCATCATTTGCCAGCCCATCTGTTTTAAAAGAATTTCCTTTTGCATCTTTTATAACAATGTCGAACGCATTTTTTTGTGCGGTACTTTCAATATGGTAATTTAATTCTTTTGTATCGCCTCCCCATATCACAGTCCACTCCCCTTTAAATGGAAGTTTTAATTTGGTTAAGTTACGTGTAAGCTTTGGCAGATTGTCTTCAGTAAAAGGCTTTACAAATAAACCGTTGATCTTTGAATTATTGTCAACAGAAATATTTACCGCAAATAAGGCTCTTTCAAAATTTGTTTTGTACCGGGCATAGGTTCCACTTTCATATTTTATAAACTGCCGCTTTGCAATTTGCCCCGCCTGCGATTTTAAACCTGTTAAAAAACCGGTTGTTTTATCCAATGGTAATGCAGTTTGCATTTCAGTTGAAAACATTGCAAAAATACTGTCGTATTTACCAGTGTTGTAGTTAGCTTCAAATTTATCTGCAATGGCCTTGTAGGTTAAATTTTCTGTTTGCCCATACATGGCACTGATGATAAATGCAAGGACTATGGTTAAAAATATGTTTCGCATATCATTTATTATTTATGAAAGGGATTTGTAGTTTTTTATTTTTTAGCATCATTGAGCCACACAACCTTTTGTTCTGGCTGATGCTGCTGACCAAGAATATCCCGGTACAAAGCCGGCCGGCGTGCTTTTATATAGCGGTTCCCTCCTGCATCAATAAATTTTTCTGGTGTAAGTGTAGCCGTTACAAAACTGTCTTCAAACGAACGGCATTCTGCAATAATATCTCCAAATGGATCGATAATCATGGAGCAGCCATTTTTTAACTGATCAGCATCCATTCCAATGGGATTTGAAAAAATAACATACACCCCATTGTCATAAGCTCTTGCAGGCAGCCATTTCATTAGCCAGCCCCTTCCCTTCATTCCATCAAATTCAAGTCGCAACGAAGTGGGGTCAGCCTCCCGGTTTTGCCAAAGTACAGGATCAACAAAACCCGCGCCCGGCCTGGTGGATGGCGTACACATGGTTACGTGGGGCATAAAAATTATCTGTGCACCCAACAGGGTGGTTGCCCTTACATTTTCAATAATATTATTATCGTAACAAATTAAAATACCACATTTCCAGCCATCAATTTTAAAAATACAGTAGCTGTCTCCTGGTGTTAAATATGGGTTTATAAAAGGATGTAGTTTTCTAAACTTTGCAACCAGTCCGTTTTTATCAACACAAACATAAGCCTTGAATAAATTATCTTGTTCATCCTTTTCGAACAGTCCGGCCAGGATTACAATGTTATTATTTTTTGCTATTTCCGTAAGTTTCAAAATACTTTCCCCATCCGGAATCAGCTCTGCTACATCCAGCATTTGTTGCTTTGAAAGATGCCGTGCAAAGGTATACCCTGTAACAGCGCACTCATGAAAAGCAATAACATTGGAGCCTTCTTTAGAGGCTTGTTGTGATAGTTTTTCTATAACCGACAAATTATATTTTTTGTCACCACTTTTATTTTCAAATTGTGCGGTAGATATTTTTATATTGTTCATAATATTTGATATTTAAATATGGGCAAATCCAAATTAGCATAGCAGTTTAGTACAAAGTAATTACAGTACCGCGAATTATTAAAAACATTTTTATCTTTAGTTAAAATAGTAAATAACACAACCATGATAAAACTTGTATGCCTGGCAACCGCAATTGCTGCAATAGTGTCCTTTACCCGCAAACCAATTACCTGGGTTGCCATTGGAGATTCCATTACTTATTCAAATGAACATACCAACGAAACGGGCAACCGGGTTACAAAAGGATATATGACCAGGGTAACTGAAAAATTACCTGGTATAGAATATGTTAACAAGGGTTTTAATGGCTGGACAAGCGGGGGTATTGCCGACAATATTGAGAAGCTGGAGTTAACAAAAGCAGATGTGTATTCTGTTTTTTTAGGCACCAACGACTGGTGGCAGGGACATCCCATTGGAACTTTAATTGATTACAAAAACAACACCGGCATTAAAACTGTGTTTGGCAGTTACCGCATCATTATTAATAAACTGCATAGTTTAAATAAAGCCGCAGCAATTATTTTAATTACGCCCCTGCAACGGGCAGATTTTGTTTACATCAATGACAAGAAAAACAATGCCTGGGGCAGTTACAAAGCGAAGAACGGACAAACGCTGGCTCAGTTTGCAGATGCCATCAATGCCATTGCAGCCTACGAACATTTTGCAGTGGCCGACCTGTACAACAACAGCGGCATTACATTGAACAACCTGGTAAAATTTAAGCGGTTAAAAAATCCTTCTACGGGTGTTTATACCAACTATCCTTACCCCGCTTTTATTGACATTCCTTTTAACCCTGAAACCGATGAATATCCTTACCCAACAGACGCCATTGATATGACCTATGACGGCTTGCATCCATCTGATAAAGGCTTTACCGTTATTACCGATATGCTTGTTAAACTGATGGAAAAATTATAAAGCTATGGTTTCCTGGAACTACCCAACCATAAAAGCCCATCAATAATCAGTTTGTTTTGCACAGCACTGCTAAAAGTAGAAGACAGCGTTTTGTTGGTTTTATTTTCGAAGTCAATATCATTGTGGCCCATGTTGAAGTAGATCATTTTATATTTTTTATTTGTCCATACCTCAGGGTAATATCCACTGTGCCAAATCTCTGAAGGTTTAGGCCCGGTGCCTAAAGGAAAACTGGTGGAGTCGATGGACAACAGGATGCTGATATCCGGATTGGTTCGCAGGTCGTTTTCCCAGCGATACCACTCATTGGGTGCGGATGAAAATATATGTGGTAAATTTTTCGTGGCCGGATGGGTTGAATTTTCTACCCGTAAGATTGCACTGGTAGGCCGCCATGTATTGCCGGCATAAGATCCGGAACCTAAAAACTGGTTGTGATACCAATCCCAGTTTTGTGGAAAATCGGAAGGTGTTAAAGCAAAACCTGAAAAATGAAAACCCATCCAGCCTCCACCCTGTTCCATATATTTTTGAAAAGCGGCTCGTTGCCTGGCATCATCCGGGCGGGTATCTAAAAACATTACTACCTGATACCGGGCAAGAAATTCCGTATTCAAATTATTCCAATTGCTGGTTGTATCGTATTTAAAATTATATTTTTTTGCGGTTGCGGGAAACCAACTATTGGCTTCATCAACAAAGCTTATGTGCGCCTGTTCTACTCTTGCTGTAAAAAAAGCAATTATTTTAAAAGCGGGTGTTTTCCTTTTTGCCTGCGCTATGCTATCAAAATTAAAACACCAAAACAATAGCCCTAACAGTATAGAAAAAGATAACTGCCTATTTATTTTTTTACAAATGATCATGTGTGTATTTTTTTAATCAATATTATTTTTATTTTACCAACTTTGAAGATACTGGTAAATGAATCCTAACTCCCCGCATTAACGTTTTCTTTAAAAAGCAAATTGTAACTTTAAACTAAAAGTGTGATGAAAACTTTTAAAGGAATATTGTCATTTCTTCTTTTGATGGCACTATTTACCGGCAATACCAACATTGTAATTGCACAAAAAAAAGTGTCTGCAAAAGAAACGGAAATTAAAAATCTGTTATATAGTCAGCAGTATATTTTTTATGCACAATCGGCAATACCTTCCAGTGGCCGTCAACGGTTTTTGACCAGTGAATATACAGTAACCATTTCGAAAGATACTATTGTATGTTACCTTCCGTATTTTGGACGTGCCTATTCTGCTATGTTGGGCACCACGGACGGCGGCATAAAATTTACATC
The DNA here is from genome assembly GCF_014377975.1 of Ferruginibacter sp. Taxonomy (GTDB): domain Bacteria; phylum Bacteroidota; class Bacteroidia; order Chitinophagales; family Chitinophagaceae; genus Ferruginibacter. The sequence continues at coordinate 8,874 of NZ_JACMOO010000145.1, read as the reverse complement.
TGTTGATTTCGATTATACAATTTCTGACAGAAAAAAAGGTGGCTGGGAAATTAATATACATCCAAAAGGCGGCCAGGATGTACAAAAATTAAATTTTACAGTTTATAATAATGGTACAGCATATTTATTTGTAAACAGCAATAACCGGCAGTCTATATCCTTCAACGGATATGTTAGGGCCAGGAAAAAATAATTGCTTTTTCTATTTACGCAAACAGTTGCCTTCAACAAACTGCAAAATTCTATGCTGGCAGTATTCATTAAAATGTGATTTTGTAAAATGTACGTAAGGTAATATGCAAAAGATGACAATTGGAAATAATGTATAAGTCCTTTTAAAATCATCTGTATTTAACCTGCTGTTTTTTTTCTTTTTAAAACTAATCAGATACCTTCGCTGATAATTAAAACTCTTAAAAATATGAAATGTAACTACGGTATTATTTTAGGTACGGCATGTGCCTTATTTTTTAGCTCTTGTGTGAGTAAAAAAGTAATGAAAAGCGAACAGGATAAAAATGCTGCATTGCAAATTGAATATGCCAAACTTCAGGATGAGCTTAAAAACTGTACAACCCTTACCGCCTCAGATGCACAAAGCAAAGCTTTGCTGGATGCTGAAATAGCGAGTCTAAAAAAGCAGATGGATTTCTTAAAACAAAATAATTCTACTGCCTTAAAACAATTGGAAAATTTATCGGTGATCAGCGGATCACAAGCCGAAAGCATCAAAAAATCGCTGGATAATATCGGTGCAAAAGACGCATATATTCAGGATCTTCAGTCTGCCATCAGCCGCAAAGACTCTTTGAACCTTGCACTGGTAACCAATTTAAAAGGTGCCATCGGAAATATGGATGATAAAGACATAAATATTAAGGTAGATAAAGGAGTAGTGTATATTGACATCAGCGATAAATTGTTATTTAAAAGTGGCAGTTTTAATGTGAGCGAGAAAGCGGGTACGGTATTGAGTAAAGTAGCAACCGTTCTGAAAAATCAGCCTGATATTGAATTTATGGTTGAAGGACATACCGACAATGTTCCTTATAAAGGAAATGAAATGCTGGCAGATAACTGGGACCTTAGTGTAAAGAGAGCCACTGCTGTAGTGCGTATTTTACAAAATCAGTATGGTCTTAATCCTGCTAATATGACTGCCGCCGGACGAAGCGAATACAAACCTGTTACCGACAATAATACTGCTGAAGGAAAAGCTGCTAATCGCCGCACAAGAATTGTTATTTTACCTCAGCTTGATCAGTTTTTTAAATTACTGGAACCAAAAAAATAATAAAGTTTTAAAATATTAATTACAAAAAACCATCTTTTAAAAGATGGTTTTTTGTTTTATAAATTTTATTGACTGACGTACTTTAATCCGGCAATTGAAGCGATCAATGTTGCAATAAAAAATAGACGGGCAAAGTCTGCCGGCTCTTTAAAAAACAGTATCCCGATAATCACCGTACCTACAGCACCAATACCTGTCCACACAGCATAGGCAGTACCCATGGGCAAGGTTTGTGTTGCCTTGTACAATAGCAACATGCTTACAGATAAGCTGATAAAAAATCCTGTAATCCATGCTGCAGAAGTTGCGCCGCTTGTAAGTTTTGCTTTCCCAAGGCAGGTGGTAAACCCTACTTCAAATAAGCCGGCGATGATGAGTAAAATCCAGTTCATAATCTTTTATATTTACCTGGCCTGCGGCCAATATGAAATGCAAACATAACCACTTGTTATGCAATTGAAAGCTACCTTTAACGAATAAGTTCACCACTTAAAAAATCAATTTTCTTCTTAAAACCCTGTAAACACCTGTAACTTTACGGCAATACTAAACATTTATTTTATGACATCACTTTCTGTAAATATCAATAAAATAGCTACGCTTCGCAATAGCCGCGGTGGCAATAATCCTGATTTAATTAAGACAGCGCTGGATATTGAACGTTTTGGCGCAGCAGGTATTACAGTACATCCAAGACCGGATGAAAGGCATATCCGCTATGCGGACGTGTTTGAATTAAAAAGAGCAATCAGTACCGAATTAAATATAGAAGGGAATTGCACAGAAGAAAAATTTGTGCAATTGGTATTGTCTAACAAACCGGCCCAGGTAACGCTGGTGCCAGATACGTTGGGGCAAATTACCAGCAACCATGGCTGGAACACCATTGAGCATAAAGATTACCTGACAAAAATGATAAGCCTGTTTAAGCAGGAAGGGATACGCACATCCATTTTTGTTGACCCAATAACCGAGATGATAGAGGGAGCTGCCGCTACCGGTACCGACCGCATTGAATTGTACACAGAAGCCTATGCAAAAGATTCTGCCTCAGGTAAAAAAGAAGCTGCGATCGCGCCTTATATTACCGCTGCTAAAAAAGCAAATGAACTTGGTTTAGGCATCAATGCTGGTCACGATCTTGACTTACTGAATCTGCAATATTTTAAACTACATATTCCTGGTTTGCTGGAAGTGTCCATTGGCCATGCATTAATTTGTGATGCACTTTATCTTGGTTTGGAAAATACGGTTCAGTTATACAAGCGTTGCCTGAGTAATGTTGAATTGTATGTTTATGGCAAAGAATAAATCAAATACTTTTAAAAAATCACTTCGCTCCCATTGCTGCAGCATCTAAATAAACAGCAAAATTATTAATAGTTGCTGCCGCTATTTCAATCTGCTCCTGTGCTTCTTTCCAGTTACGTTGTTCGATGGCCTCTGTTATGCCGGGCAATGTTTTTACGCCGTAGCCGGTAAAAAATCCAGGCGCATAAATGGCGTGCCTGTACCAGCCACGTCTTGGCAATCCGTCTTTGGTAAGTAACACTTGCTCTGCCCGGTACAAATGTTTGTTCAGTTCATTTTTTTTATCGGCAGTCATTGTATTGCCAGTAACTGCATTTAAAGCATCTGCACTTTTCGCCAATGTTGCCACTGCATTTTGCAGGGAACCAAAGTTTAAAAAAGGCACTTCTGCTTTAGCCACGGGCGGCAATAAAGGTTCAGTTACTTTATTGGAAATGGTATAATATTTATCATGTATCAACTGATTTTCCACCAGGGTATTTTCCCTCATTTCATCTGCCATTGCAATTACATCTGTAGTGTATTTGTTAATGGTGGTTTGCAAATTTCTAAAATCAAAGGGCAGGCTTTCCGCATCAGCAAAGCGCAACGTTGTACGGCCGGCTGTTTTGGCTAATGCCACTCCGTATTCAAATGTAGGGTCTTTAAACCGTTTGTATAAGTCATAAGAATCATAAATGGAATGGTACTCTCCTCCTTCATCTTCGCCTCCAAAACCAAGGTTTAAAGAAGGGATGCCAATGTGTTGGGCAAAAGGAGAAAAATCAGAACCAGAGCCAAGTGCAGGTAATACGAATGTATTTTTAGCCATTGCATCCTTTTTCGCTTTTGCAGAACCCGCTTTTACAATATTCAACGATTTTCTTCTGTCAAACACGCTCACATTGGTTTGCGGATCGGTAACTGCTTTCGCAATTTCAGTAAATGCCGGTTCCAGTGCCTGCGATCCACCGGCATCTAAAAAGCCCCGGCCATTGCCATCAGAATTAATGTACAATACTGCTTTTTTTTGCAATTCATCTGCATGCGTTTCTACCCATTCTGTTGAGCCCATCAATCCAGGCTCTTCGCCATCCCAGGCACAGTACACAATAGTACGTTTTGGCTTCCATCCTGTTTTTACCAGCTCCGATACGGATCTTGCTTCTTCCATCATGGCAGCCTGACCGCTTAACGGATCGTTTGCACCATTTACCCACGCATCGTGGTGGTTGCCACGGATCACCCATTCATCTGGAAAATCTGATCCCTTTAATTTGGCAATAACATCATACAATGGCTTTATCTGCCAATTAAATGACAGTTTTAAATGTATTTTATTTGTGCTAGGTCCGGCATGGTACGTGATCGGTAGAGCCCCTTTCCATTCGTCTGGAACCACAGGCCCTCCAAGGCTTTCCAGCAAAGGCAACGCATCTGCATAACTAATCGGTATTACCGGTATTTTCAATAAATTGGTGGCATCTTTTCTATCTAGCCTGATTGCATCTTTTGTTGCGCCAATGCCTGGTGTTAATGGGTCTCCAGGGTAAATAGGCATATCCATTACTGAACCTCTTTGAGCGCCGCCGGCTGGTCTGAATGGCCCCTTTGGATAAACATCTCCCTGAAAATAACCATCGTCTTTAGGGTCTGAATAAATAATACAACCTATGGCACCATGTTCCTGCGCTACTTTTGGCTTGATACCCCGCCAGCTTTGCCCGTATTTAGCAATTACAATTTTACCTTTTACATCAATGCCCATCCGTGCTAATTTTTCATAGTCGGCGGGTACGCCATAATTTACAAAAACAAGTTCTGATGTTACGTCACCATCTGCACTCCAGCAGTTGTATACGGGTAATTGAGTAGCCTGCTGACCTGATGTGGCGTCTTCTTTTAAAGCAGGTTCTTTTAAAGCTGCTTTAAAATTTCGGGTACCGGTCATTTCCAGTATTCTTGTAACTGGTGTAGGAAAAAGTACATAAAAAGTTTCTATTTCGGCATCATAACCCCAGCTTTTAAATTTATTAAGAATATATTTAGCATTTGCCTCATCACCTGGTGAGCCTACATGATGCGGTACGGCAGACATCTCTTTAATAAAAACATCAATATTTCTAGCAGAAAGATTACCATCAAACATTTTTTCTGCAGAAAGTTGAGCCCCCGCAGCAGCTGGGCTAAAACCCAGTATGGATGTGGATTGTGCCATCGATGCAACAGCAACAAAACTACCTGCCAGCAGCAGTGTATAATATTTTCTCATGGTTAAATTTTTTGTGAATTTTTTATACTCATTCTTACTTTCTGTCAACGAATATAGCTTTTTAATGCAACACCAAAACGAGGAGCGGTGGAAACGGGATGCTTCAGAAGCATACTGATTAAAACGGATGATCGATATGCTGACGATACTGATAAAAACTAATAAAAAGCAAATCCGTTGTATCCGGTCAAGCCCGTCCTGTCAGCGTTTCTATGATATACATGCTGATGACACTGTTTCAGACTAATTAAAATTGATAAAAATAATCCGTTCTTTCTGTTTCGATCCGAAGTATTTGTGTTTTTATTTAAGCAGAGAATTTAGCTTTCTTTCAAGGTCTGGTCCGCGTAAATTTTTGGCAATAATCTTTCCATCAGGGCCAATTAAAAAATTTTGTGGAATACTAAAAATGCCAAACTGTTGCGCTACCGAATTACTCCAACCCTGTAAATCACTCACATGGTTCCAGGTTAATCCATCCATATTGATGGCCGCAACCCAGTCTGGTTTAGCCTTATCCAAACTTACACCCAGTACCGTAAAACTTTTATCCTTAAACCTGTTATAATTTGCCACTACATTGGGATTTTCCTGGCGGCACGGGCGGCACCAGCTAGCCCAAAAATCTACCAACACATATTTGCCCCGCAAAGAAGATAAACTTACAGGATTGCCTGTGGTATCGGGTTGTGTAAAATCAGGAAGTAGCGTTCCCACTGCATTTTTTTTTGCTTCTGCAATTTGCTGGGCGATATAGTTACCCATGGCAGAAGCCTTTAAGGTAGCGTTTAAATCATTGTACATCGATTCCATTTTCGGGGCATCAGCCGCCAACTGATTATACCGGATAATAGCCAGGGGGGTAACAAACGAAGTTGGATGCTGTTGAATAAAATTATTAATTGCTTCCAGTGCTTTGGATGTTTCGCCTGTATCTTCTATAGCGTTTTCTGCAAATACTTTTTGGTAAGGCTGAATGGTTTTTAATAAATTTTCATAGTCTGCATGTGAAGGTGATCCGGTGACAACACTGTTGTCAAGTGCATCTTTGGAACCTTTAATATTTACTGCACTGTTATCTAAAAACAATGTAAGATATGGAGGCTGCTTATTAAATAAAAGAACTTTAAAATCTGGTGTGGCTGTACTTCCTTTTAGTACAAATTTATTTTTACTGATGGTTGTTTCTGTTTCAGGAGCACCTGTCTGACCATTTAATAATGCAACCGGAGTACCATCTGCAAAGCCAGTAATTTCACCATGAATACTATAGCCATTTACCGCTACAGCGGCTGCTGAAGTGGTTTTTTTAACCGTGCCGGCCGGCTTTTTTTTGGTTTTTGTTTGTGCTGATAACAGTAAGGGCAATAACAATGCTACAATAAAAATTGACTTCATAAGTATATTTTGAACTCACAATTTAGCTCCTTTTAAGCAAATACATTATTCAGTAATACTATTTAGGAATTCTTTAGTGGTTGCCTGTATATTTATAGTGTTCTGCAATGCTTTAATATACGCACTTCCAATAATAGCACCGTTTGAATAAGCACTGGCAGATTGAAAAGTGGCTTTGTCTTTTATGCCAAACCCAACCAGGATGGGGTTTTTGAGCTGCATGTTTTGTAATTTTTTAAAGTAGTTAGTTTGATCACTGATGGCTTTATTGTTGCCGGTTGTGGAGGAAGAAGAAACAGCATATAAAAAACCGCTGGTTAAACTATCTATTTTACGGATGCGTTCTTCACCGGTTTCGGGGGTTACCAAAAATATAAAACGAAGATTATGCTGATTGAAAAGCTGCTGATAAGTTGTTTCAAATTCGTACATGGGCAAATCAGGTAAAATAATGCCATCTACACCAACCGCTTCTGCGGATGCACAAAATTTCTCCAGGCCATATTGCATGATGGGATTCATGTAGCCCATCAAAATAATGGGTAATTCAATGGTTTCTCTCATATGTTTTAATTGTTCAAACAATATAGAAATGCTCATTCCATTTTCCAGCGCTATCATATTACTTTCCTGTATTACAGGCCCATCGGCCAGCGGATCACTGTAGGGCATACCGATCTCTGCAAGGTCTGCGCCATTTACCTGCAGTGCTGTCAACACTTCAACTGTGCTGTTTAAATGTGGATACCCTGCGGTACAGTACACATTTAAAACATCCGACTTCTTTTTCGCAAATAGCTCGTCAATCCTGTTCATAACTTTATATTATTTCAAGTTCCATTTTAATATTGGCCCGTTTATATTCCGATGTAAAATCAGTCACTGCCTTAAATCCATATTTTTCGTACAGGTGAATGGCAGCTAGTAAAGTGGTGTTTGAATACAAAATCACTTTTTCAAGGGTCATTTTTTTCGCCTCCGCCAAACAAAATTCCATCATTATATTACCAATATTTTTTCCGTGATACTTTTCTTCCACCGCCATCTTAGACAATTCAAAAATTGTATCTGTTACTTTTAACAACGCAACGGTACCGGCTATTTCATCATTGAAAGTGGCGAAAAAAATAAAGCCTCCTTTATCAATATAATGCAGCTTTGGATTGCCTAACATTTTTTCATCCAACGCTTCCACTTCAAAATATTTTTTAAGCCAGGCCTTGTTTAATGCTGCGAAATGCCCAGCTAAGTGATCACCAAAAGGAATGATCGCTATTTTATTTTTCATCTTTATCCTTATAAATATTCCATGTAAGTTGACAGGTCTTTATCCCCTCTTCCGCTTAAACAAATCACTACCACGTCCTCCTTTTTAAAAGTCATTTCATTCAACACATGAAAAGCATGCGCTGTTTCCAATGCCGGAATAATTCCCTCTGTACGGCTTACTTCAAAAGCTGCTTTTAATGCTTCGTCATCGGTAGCACTCATAAAAACAGCCCGGCCAGTTTTAAATAAATGTGCATGCAAAGGTCCAATACCGGGATAATCCAGACCCGCTGATATGCTATGTGGTTCTGTAACCTGGCCATCATCGGTTTGCATCAACAGGCTTTTGCTGCCATGTAAAATTCCTGGCTTACCCAATTGGGTGGTCGCCGCACTCATTCCACTATCAATGCCACAACCTGCTGCTTCCACTGCTACCAGTTGCACTGACAAATCATCCAGAAAATGGTAAAATGCACCGGCGGCATTACTGCCCCCACCTACACAGGCAATAACGTGCGTAGGCAACTCGCTTCCCGTTTTTTCAAGCAATTGCTTTTTTATTTCTTCGCTGATGACACTTTGAAAACGGGCCACCAAATCCGGGTAAGGATGCGGCCCAACTACACTACCAATAATATAATGCGTATCTACCGGATTATTAATCCAATCCCTGATAGCTTCATTGGTAGCATCTTTCAGCGTTTTACTGCCGCTAATGGCAGGCACTACGGTTGCACCCAGCATTTTCATCCGGGCAACATTCGGAGACTGGCGTTCAATATCTTTTTCGCCCATGTACACGATACATTCCATGCCTTTCAATGCACATACGGTGGCTGTTGCAACGCCGTGCTGACCTGCACCGGTTTCTGCAATAATTCTTTTTTTACCCAACCGTTGTGCTAATAAAATCTGTCCCACTGTATTGTTGATTTTATGTGCTCCGGTGTGGCAAAGATCTTCCCGTTTCAGGTAAATGGATGCACCATGTTTTGTACTCAGTCTTTCTGCCAAAAACAAGGGTGTTGGCCGGCCTACATAATCCCGAAGCAATAACTGAAGCTCCTGCTGAAATGCAGGCTCCTGCATTATTTGTAAGTATTGTTCCTGCAATTTTTTTACATTGGGATACAGCATCTCAGGAATAAAAGCACCGCCGAAATCGCCGTAATATCCATAATCGTTTACGGCGAAATTATTTGTTATTGTTTTGTTCATTTGTATTTAAATTTTAATCCTTTAAACGGATTGTTTCACACACTTCTATTTTTCAAATTCTTTTATAATCTTCTTCGTCTAAAATCAATTCCAGAAATTTTAAATCCATCCATTTATTAAATTTATAACC
>NZ_JACMOO010000144.1 GCF_014377975.1 Ferruginibacter sp. | reverse complement strand
TATTTCTGTACGATGAGCAGGCAAAGTTTTATGCAAAGTTTGAGAAAGCAGTACGGAGCACCGGCTACAAAGGAGTGATTGTGGGCAGTTGCTGGCAGGCGGGTTCAGGCATAGCCCACCTGCTAAATTTGTATGCTGATTATGGAGCAGGTGCTATAGACCGGCATAACTATTCGGGTGGGGGCACGGGGCACCGCCTTACTACAGGTAAAGTAAACAATGCCCCTATGATTAGTCACCCTGGTAGCGGCTTGTTAAGCACAGGCTTTCAGCAGGTGGCAGACAGGCCCTTTTTTATATCGGAATGGATGAGCCTTATACCAAACGAATGGACAGTGGAAAGTGCGCCAATTGTGGCTGCTTATGGTTTGGGATTGCAGGGCTGGGATGCATCTTTCGCTTTTGCTATGGATTACTCCCACTACACGCCAACTGTGCAAAGCGGGCATGGTGTGTACAATGTTACTTCGCCTACCCAACTGGCTTTGTACCCCGCGTTGGCTACCATGGTGTACCGCGGCGACCTTAAAAAAGCTGATGTGATAGCTAACCGCAATGTACCTGTTGCAGGATTGATGAAAGGGGAGTTGCCATTTTACGAAAAGGTAGAACAGGAGTCCGACATCAAGCGATTGCAATCGTTGGTGCCTTTGGAAGCGCTGGCTGCGGGTAGGGTGGTGCTCACCTTTGCAGATAGTACAAAACAGTTACCCACTGTTGTAAACAAATTGCCTGCCGCTACCAATAAAACGGTACGATCAACCACGGGCCAGTTACATTGGGATTACAGAGACAGCGGCTATTTTACTATTGATACAAAGGGCACACAGGGAGTTGTTGGATTTTTACCACAACAGCCGATTCAATTGGGTGATGTAACCCTCAAATCTTCCAATCAATTTGCTGTTGTGTTGGTAACAAGCCTGGATAAAAAGCAGCCGATTGCCACTACAAAAAATATATTGATCACCACAATTGCAAGGGCACGAAATACCAATATGCAGTACAATGCCGATCATACTCAACTGCTGGCAGTAGGTGAAGCGCCGGTTTTGTTAGAACCTGTTAGCGTTCACCTAACCCTAAAACGCAAACGGCCTATGAATGTATTTGTACTGGATCATATTGGAAACAGAACAGGGCAACAGGTTTTGGTAAACAATGGAAAGATGATACTGGATGGAAGCAAGTATAAGACGATGTATTATGAGGTGGTTTATTAAGTAAAAATTAAAAAGTAAAAAGGGGAGAGATAATGAATAATGAATAATAAATAAGGTGAAAAACTTGAAACGGAAAAGATGAAATATGAGAGAGAATGAACAGAGTATCCGATTGCCCGGGCCGGGAGAAAATGGGTTATGGGGCGGATATTGTTGTTACCTCCGAGGCCTTTATGTACAACTATAACATGGCCAATTTTTATCGCAAAATCGTTAGGGATTTTGCCAACCAGCAACAGCCCGATGGAGGCATTACCGAGATTGCTCCGTATACCGTTATAGCAGATCGCGGTTATGATTTAGAGTCGGGGCCCGTTAGGTTGGCAACACGCCTTTCCTTACCTGCAAAAAAAGCTGTACGAGTTTTATGGCGACAAACAGGTGATTGAAGAAAATTATGCAGGCATCCAAAAGCAGATGGAGTTTTTAAAGTCGAAAGAAGTAAGCGGACTTTTTCATTGGGATATCAATGCTTAAGCACTCACCCCCACCTCCATCCCCGCCTGAATCAACTTCTCCGGCGTAATGGGCAAATCACGCATCCGTTTGCCGGTGGCATTAAATATGGCGTTGGCAATGGATGCGGCTACGCTGGTAATGCCTAATTCACCAATTCCTTTTACGCCCATTTTATTGGCTATTTTATCCTCTTCGGGCAAAAAGACTACATCAATATTGGACATATCCAGGTTAACGGGTACATGGTAATCGCCGAAAGAACGGGTGATGAAATTGCCGAAGTTAGGCTCTACTTTTGTTTGTTCGGTCAAGGCCATGCCGACCCCCATGGTTATGCCGCCTATAATTTGACCGTACGCAGTTTTGGGATTTAGAATTTTTCCGGCAGACCCAACATTTACCATTCTTTTAATGCGGTACATCAAGCTATCCTTATCTACCCAAATTTCGCAAAAGTTGGCCCCGAACGAAAAGACTGAATGATTTTTAAATGCTTCGGATGGCTCGGCACTTCCCTCGGCCTCAAAGGCTTTTAATTGATTCTGTTTTAATAAATCAACTATAGCTACCTCTTCTTCTTCTTTTATGTTTCGGTTTGCTTTGAGTGTTTTGATGGCCTTTTCGCAGGCAGCCATGGCAGCGTTACAAAAAGAGGCCGCACCCCACGAACCGCCCGAACCAGGTGTTGGCGGAAAATCAGAATCTCCCAATTGCACCGTAACCTGCGCTACCGGAATACCGAGATATTCTGATGTAGTTTGTGCAACAATGGTATAACTGCCGGTTCCAATATCGGTAGCATCCATCTGTAAGGTGGCGTTTACTGTATCGCCATCCAATGCCAAAATTACTTTAGCGTAGGTTTTTAGATAAGGCGATTCTCTTGATGCTGCACTTACGCCATAACCAATTAACCAGTTACCATTTTTATTGGTGCGGGGCTGCATTTTACGGTTTTTCCAGCCAAACTTTTCAGCGCCAATATGTAAACACTCAACCAGTAACCGCGACGAAAATGGTCTGTTGGTACTGAGGTCCATTTGCGTATCATTTTTTACCCTAAAGTCTATGGGATCCATCTTTAATTTCCACGCCATTTCGTCCATGGCACACTCCAACGCAAAACTTCCGGTGGCCTCCCCGGGTGCCCGCATGGCAAAAGGTGTTTGAAGATTCATGGGCATCAACCGGTGTGTGACCAGGTTGTTAGGCACCTTGTACAGCATTTGTGACACCATGCCGCATGGTTCCTGGAACTCCAATGTTGGCGAAGTGTGGGACAGCGTTTCGTGAGATAACGCAGTAAGTATTCCATCTTTTTTGGCACCTACCCGCATCTTCTGTTCGTTGCTTTGCCTCATTCCGGTATTGGTAAACATCTGCGGCCGGGTAACGGTAACCTGCACCGGTTTGCCCACCATTTTAGCAGCCATAATTGCCATAATTACATGGCGCTCCACATTTAATTTAGACCCAAAACCACCCCCTACAAACGAGGCAATAACTCTAACATTTTTTTTAGGAATTTGAAAAGTATCGGATATGCAAATGGTAGCATCTCTAACAATTTGCTGACTTGCATAGGCCGTCACTTTACCATTATCCCACGAGGCAATTACTGCGTGCAGCTCCATAGGATGATGGTGCTCTATCGGCGTATTGTAGGTAACCTCCACCACCTCATCTGCTTCGGCAAGACCAGCTTTAATATCGCCACGGGAATAATCTGATTGTTCATTTGGCTTGTAAGCCTTACCTCTTGATTTATCAAAATTGATTGCAGGATTTTTATCTTCTTTATAATTGAATTTTACAAGCCGTGCTGCATATTGTGCCTGCTCAAAAGTTTCGGCCACTACCAGCCCAATATATTCGCCATAGAAATGAACCTTATTGCTTTGCAAAACCGGAGCAATACTGGTGGTAGAAAGTTCCGACATTTTTTTATCGAATGCTTTCAGCTTTTCAGCATTTTTAAAAGTGATTACCTTTAAAACGCCGGGCAGTTTTTCAGCTTCGGAAGTATCAATTGAAACAATTTCGCCTTTTGCTATGGTACTATTAATTCCCTGGGCATACACCTTATTTGGCACCACAAATTCTGATGCATACTTAGCCATTCCCCTCACTTTCAGGTGGCCTTCTACTCTGTCAATAGCGTTTCCTACCCCTGTTGTGTTCAACTTATTCTGCATAAAAAATATATTTATTTGTTGGGTCTATGCTTCTCTTTCGTAAGCTTGTGTAAGTGCTCTCACAATGGCCGCCGTGCCCATTTCAACCTTGTATTTGTTTTCTTTAAATGGCTTAGCGTCTTTCATTTCCATTGCTGCAGCCGCTCCAAAAACCGCCTGCTCCGGTTTTTTGCCTGCCAGGTAGGCTTCGGCTTTGGTCAGCTTCCAGGGTTTGTGCGCTACCCCACCCATGGCAAGCCCGGCTTTGGTTATAACACCATTGTTTACCTGCAAACCGGCAGCTACAGATAGCAAGGCAAAGGCGTAGCTGGAGCGTTCCCTGATCTTCAAATAATAATAATGGTCTGAAAAAATCGGCTTCGACAAATGAATAGCGGTAATTAATTCTCCCGCCATAAGGGTGGTATCTTTTTCAGGCTGGCTGCCCGGCAAGCGGTGAAAATCGTTGAAGTTGATCATGCGGGATGAACCACCGGGTTTTTGTACTTCAACCATGGCCCCAATGGCGGCCAATGCCACACACATATCTGATGGGTTCACTGCTATGCATTTGTCGCTATAGCCAAAAATGGCGTGTAAGGCATTCGACCCATTTATAGCACCACAGCCAGTACCCGGCTGCCGTTTATTGCAGGGCATAGCGGTGTCAAAAAAATACGGGCAACGGGTACGCTGCAATAAGTTGCCGCCGTTGGTGGCCATGTTTCGTATTTGGGCAGTAGCTGCAGACAGCATAGCCATACTAAGCAAAGGATATTTTGTGCGCACATCCCGGTTATTGGCCGTGTCTGCATTGTTGAGCATGGCACCCAACGTTAAACCACCATCTGCGTTGGAAGTAATTTTCTTATAATCCAGATTGGTAACATGGATCAATTGGTCGGGGCGTTCCACATCTTCCTTCATCAAGTCTACCAGGTTAGTGCCGCCTGCCAGGTAATGCGAGGTAGGGCGGGAAGCCTGTAGCGCCTGTTCCTTAGTAGTTGCACTTGTGTAAGCGAATGGTCTCATGATCGGTTTATTTTAAAGTTTTGAATGCTCAGGCGATTGAGAAGCTGTTATATTTTTTTTGATACCAGCTTTGGTTTTTTATGGGATAATCGTTGCGTCGCAATCCCTGCCCGTCCGGTCAGGCGGGCGTTCGTCTTTTGGTTATATGGCATCAACTTTAGCTGCCTGCCCCGTTCGACCATCCTATGTTAGGTACTCATCACACTAATGTCAAAAAAAAGATAACCACAGAGTGCACAAAGAAAGAAACACGGAGAAATGCTGCAATTTTTCATTCAACATTCAAAACAAAACGTTTTTGTGTCCTCTGTGAAAGACTCTTGTTTTCGTTGTAGTAAATATCTTAAGCGCTCTTCGCCTTGTCCATTTGTTGCTGCGTAGCAAATTCCCACGTAGGCATCTCCGCATCGCCTGAATGCACTTGTTTAAACGCCTGCACAATATTGTTGTAGGCTCCGCATCTGCAGATGTTGCCCGACATCCGTTCCCTTATTTCTGCTTCCGATAGCTTTAGATTACTTTTTATCTTTTTGAAATCCTCCGTTACATAACTCGCATCTCCATTTTTTGCTTCTTCCAACAGCGCTACGGCAGAGCAGATTTGCCCCGGTGTACAGTAACCACATTGATAACCATCGTGTGTTATAAATGCCTGCTGCATGGGGTGCATGTTTCCATTGGTAGCCAATCCTTCAATGGTAGTGATCTCTTTGCCCTCGCAGGTGGCCGCTAAGGTTAAGCACGACAGTTGCCTTTTTCCATCAATAATAACTGTACAGGCACCACACTGTCCATGGTCGCAACCCTTTTTGGTTCCGGTAAGCGCCAGTCGCTCTCTCAGTGCATCTAATAAACTCGTCCGGGAGTCCAACGCAAGTGGTTTAACCACATCATTCACCCGCAGATTTACTTTTATTTCGTTCATAAGAACACTGGGATTATCGGGCAGCTTTTGCATAGTGCCGGCAAGTACCTCCGAAGTAAAATAATTGGAAGCCAGCACACTTAAACTGGCTGCGGAAAGCTGTTTCAAAAACTTTCTCCGGTCGCTTCCGTTCAAACCCAATTGGTGGAGGATTGATTCTTCGTCGGGGCTTAAATTATCTGCATCT
>NZ_JACMOO010000143.1 GCF_014377975.1 Ferruginibacter sp. | reverse complement strand
ATCATGTAACCATCTGTAAAAACTGTTTGAGAACCTATCTCTAAATTTTGACCGTCAGTATAAAATTGCGCACGTAAATCAGGAGCACCTACACCGGGAAATTTATTCACCAGGGCTTTAGTGGTACGTAAACCCGACCAGCTATTATCAACACCATAATCGCTTGCCTTTGCTGTACCGCCAATTGGGGCATGCGTTAAAAATGTTGTGCCACCATAGTTTTGTGTAAAGTTGCCATCATAATTGATGGTAAAAATAAACTCGCTGGTATTTAAATTATTATCAGCCAACATTAATTCGCTGTACTTATTTATTAACGAATAACCGGCACCAATAACTTTTGAACTGTACGTAATAGCATCAGTACTTCTATCGGTACCAGTATACACTTTTGCATTTAAATAAAGCCTTGCTAAAAGCGACCAGGCAGCAGCTTTATCAGCACGGCCATATTCGTTGGTTTTTGCAGCAGCTAAGTTTGGTTCGATGGCTTTTAATTCAGTTTCTATCCATGCAAATAATTCAGCACGACTTTTTTGTTTTGGATATGAACCTTGCGCTAAGGGAGTTTCATCAACAAATGGTGGCTTTGCAAAAACATCCATCATTACCGCATATTGGTAAGCCCTTAAAAAACGTGCTTCTGTCCTGAATAGTTTTACACTATCAGCACTTTTGCTGGTAATATTCCTTGAAGCAAGATTTGCATCGCTTGATTGCCTGATAAAATCGTTGGCAAGGGTAATTTGATACAAGCTCCTATAATATAAACCGGTAATGAAAGGGTTATTGGGTGTCCACACCATATTGTGAAAATCCTGGATTCCGATATCTCCCCATTGAATAACAGCTTCATCGGTCGGCAACTCTTCTGCCTTCCAATACAACCTTAAAAAATCAGAGGTTCCTGCATCAATCCCTTGAATATCGCCCGTGCCTGGCCCGTTACTGCCGGTTGTGGCAAAACTACCATACACCTTTGCCAGTACTTGTTTGTAGGCAGATGCGCTTGTAAATAAATTGGTACTATTAGTGCCATTAGTTGGTACAAGATCCAGCTTTTTTGTGCAGGAAGATAAACCTATCGCTACAACTCCAAAAAGCAGGAGCTTATTTTTCATGTTCTCTTTTATCATAAAAATATTTTTTTTAAATTTATTATTTATTAAAACCCAAGGTTAAATCCTAAAGATAAAATTCGGGGCCTGGCATAAAAATTATTATCTACCCCGCTATTAATTTCGGGATCGATACCTGTATATTTTGTGATGGTAAATACATTTTGCAAGTTGGCATTAACATGAAGGTTTGCTTTGCCGTTAAACACTTTGCCTAAAGCATAGCCGATGTTAATGATATCCATTTTTAAGAAAGAAGCATTTTGTACATAATAATCAGACAAAAAATATCTATCGCTTGTACCCTTAAAATTGGTGTATAAAACATTGGGAGTACCATTTCTTAAAACGGTATTGTTATTGGTAAAAATAGAACTGGTCCGGCCATTGTTAGCATCGCCATTATTGTACATATAATTTCCAATACTTGCCCGCATTACAAAACCTGCATTCCATTTTTTGTAAGAAAAATTACTGTTGAAACCCATGAACACAACCGGATCGGCATTTTTATATTGATACAAATCTTTATCGTTAATTACGCCATCCCTGTTTCTGTCAACAAACATATCTTCAATTGGTTTGCCTGCTGCATCATAAACTTGCTGATAAACATAAAATGAACCACGCAGCTGGTTAACAGAATTTATAAATAATGTAGCACCGGTACCAGGCAAACTAGTTCCATCAGGGTTGTATTTGTTGCCTGGGTTTGTAGGGTCTGACACGAAGGTTAATTTCTTAATTTTATTTTTGTTGTAGGCAACGTTAAAACCAAAATCAAGTGTCATATCTGTCTTACGGATTACCTGTGTATTGATATTTAATTCGATACCCTTGTTTTCCATGAGGCCTACATTAGATACATATTTATTAGCTGGGTTTGTACCCCCGGCAATATCTACCTGGTTTAATAAATCTGCTGTTTTCTTTAAGTAAACATCTATACTACCGGTGATGCGGTTATTTAAAAAACCAAAATCGATACCTGCATTTGAGGTGCCTGTTTGTTCCCATTTAATATTGGTATTATAGCCGCCTAAAGTATAACCTCTGTAAAAGCTATTGCCAAACTGATATTGCGAACTAACATCTGTAAGAAAGTAATTTATTACAGACGAATAATTTGCCAATCCATCCTGCTGGCCTGTGATGCCATAGGCAATTCGTACTTTAAGGTCTGATAAAACTGTTGAATTTTTCAGGAAAGATTCTTCCTTAACTTTCCATGCGATGGCACCGGAAGGAAATACGCCATACCTGTTATTGGTAGGAAACCTTGAAGAAGCATCTGTACGGATTGTACCTGTTAATAAATAACGCCCTTTGTAAGCATAATTTAAACGGCCGTAATAGGATATCAAAGTATTTTCAGGTTTATCGTACGGAAAGGCAGGCTGAGCGCCAGTTCCCTTAGGTGTACCATCTAAATAATAACTCCTGTAATTGTAAACGGTTTTTACAAAATTTTGAAAAGCATATCCACCCACTACATCAATACGGCTATTAATTTCTTTCAGGTCTTTGCCATAGGTAAGGTAAAACTCCAATAATTTATTGGCACTTGTTTCGTGCCCTTTACTTAAGTTACCACCATGAAATTTACCATCAATCGGACTAACGCTTCCTGAAAATTTATAACTATTAACAGCACTATCAGATGAGTAATAATTTTCTGTTCCCTTTGAAATATCATAACCAACATTTAAAGTGGCATGTAAATCAGGTAAAAAATGAAACTTATAATCAATCAGTGCATTGCCGATGCTGCGTTGAGAAACTGCGGTATGGCTATTTTGATTTAACAAACCAACCGGATTATTGGGTGCGCCGTTTCTTAAACCAGTAAAAGTATTATCCTGCAAATACTGATAATAACCACCATAGCGACTATTGCCACTATAAATGGGTTGTGTAGGGTTAAAGCTTAAAGCATTACTTACTAAACCATCAGGCGCATAATCGCTGTTTGAGTTGGAGCCTTTAAGATTAATATCTACTCTTAAATGATCATTTAAAAAATGTGGGCTTAAGTTTAAAGATGCCGCAGTTCTTTTAAGGCTATTATTTTTTTGAATACCATCCTGTGCATAATAACCAACAGAAGCACGGTATGGCATATTACCCAATGCACCGCTAACACTAAAATTATTATCAGTACCAAAAGCATTTCTGTAAATCTGGTCTTGCCAATCGGTGTTTGCAGTTCCTAAAAAAGGTATAAATGCTTTACCATCCGGGTTAGCGGTAGTAAGTGCCCTTAATTCATCAGCTGTTAAAACCGCTGCTTTTTTTACTAATTTAGAAGCAGAAGCAATGGTACTGAAATTAAATACAGGCTTTCCTTTTTTACCTTTTTTAGTGGTAATTAATATTACGCCGTTAGAAGCCCTTGAACCGTAGATAGCTGTTGATGATGCATCTTTTAAAATATTGAAAGATTCAATATCGTTTGGGTTTATGGTAGATAAAAAACTTGGTGCGCCTTTAACGCCACCTTCTACATCAACAGGTACGCCATCAATAACAATTAATGGATTGTTACTTGCATTTAATGAAGCTCCGCCTCTGATGCGGATAGAACTTCCGGTACCCGGGCCACCACCATTTGATATAACAGAAACACCTGCAGCTTTACCGGCAATTAATTGCTCGGGAGATGCAAAGACACCTTTATTAAAATCTTTTGATGAAACTGTAGAGACTGACCCTGTAAGATCTTTTTTCTTTACTGAGCCATAACCTACAACTACAACATCGTTTAATTGTTGGCTACTGCTAACAAAACTAACATCTACACTCGCTCCGTTGATGGTTTGTTCCTGACGGGCAAATCCAACTGAAGTAAATACCAAAGTTGTTGCACCTGCAGGCGCAGTAATTTTGTAAGTACCATCGTTACTTGTTTGTGTAGATACCTTTGTACCTTTTGCGGTTACCGTAACCCCTGATACCGGGCTTCCATCTTTAGAGTCGCGTACTTTTCCGGACATAACAGTTTGGCTAATGGCAGCTAATGATAGCAACATTACCGCAACTGTTCCTGAAAAAAATTGGAGCATTTTTTTCATGCTTTTTTTCATATGCATTTGTTTGCGTTTTTTTAAATGGGCAAATGAAATGCTTTACAGAAAATGCATGCTGCAGCCAAACCCTGAGAAAGCTGGCAAATAATCATACGCAGTCATTTTCGTTTAGCATTCCATAAAACAGCCATTATCGTTAGTAAAGTTTGTTTTTATGAAATGTGTAAAAAGTACACTATAGAATGTGTAATTTGTACACAATATACTGGTGTTTTTTAGATTAACAAATAAATGTTAAATATTTACTTGCTTTTTATTTTGCCAATTTTAACTACATCTTGTTGCACCAGGCATACAAATAATTTACTATTGTATACTTAACTATAAGTGCAATGCTAAAAAAATAAATGTTGGCTAGAAAGATTAGTTGCTATTTTTTTGACGCAAATATGCAGGTTGATGTTTGGATTTATTTAACGGCCAGTGGGCAAATTAAAAATACCCGTTTCATTTGTATATACTTAAAAATCAATCCCTCCCCATTTCTTCACTCTCTTTTCATACTTTTCGTAATTGAACTTGTACAATTTTCCGGGGCGGTGCGGTACGTCTTGTTCCATTTCGTTTAAATCAACCAATAGATCCATAGAAAAGAATTTCTTCCTAAAATTTCGCCTGTCAAGCTTGATATTTAATATTGCTTCGTACAAGTTTTGAAGGTCTCGCAGGGAGAATTTCTTTTGCAGTAAATTAAAGCCCAGTGGATGCTCCTGCACTCTTTTTTGCAATTTCTCAAAACAGTTATCAAATATTTGCTGGTGGTCAAATGCCAGGCCGGTTACATTCTTCACATCATGCCAATGCAATTCATTATCAAGTATGTTTAATTTATGGTGCTGCACATTTATAAGGGAACAATAAGTTACTGTAACTACCCTGCCAGCGGGATGGCGGTTAACAGTGCCAAAAGTATGTACCTGTTCCAAATAAACATCGCTTAGCCCGGTACGTTGCTTCAATATGCGGTATGCTGCCGCATCAAGGTCTTCTTTTGGAAAAACCAGGTCGCCCAGCAAAGACCATTTGCCTGAATATTTTTTTAAGTCACTTCTTATCAATAATACCTTAAGTGTATTTTCATCAAAACCAAAAATTACACAATCTACCGATAAGGCAATCCTATTAATGTTTTCTACCTCCGATTGTATGGCCTGAAGCGTTTTTGCAGTTTTTAATAGGACCAATTTTTCATCTGCCAGCATGGAATGATGTTTAAAAATGAACTTTCTATTTTATTATTGTTTTACTAATACTTATAAATAATGTGAAAATTATCTACAGGATTAAAAATACGTTATTGATTATTTTTTATAAAATGTACAGCATTGCCTTTTCCGTTTTGCTCCAGCCAGATAAAATAATTTCCATTGGTTAAATCATTTAATTGATTTGGCAATACCAACTGGTACTGGCCCGGCGTTTCCATTGCGCTAAAAAGAATTTTAAGCCGCTGCCCTAGAGGGTTTACCAAGGTCAAATTTACTATACCGGTCCCACGGATAAAATAATCAATTACTACCTGCCCAACAACAGGGTTTGGACTTATTTTTATTCCATATCCATCCTTTAAATTTCCAATTGCAGGAATATTAAAACCCGTTGTAAAAGTAGATTGTACATAATTGGTTGAAGGTGTTGCAGTACAATTTGAACTTACCCTCCAATCGTAATTTGTACCTGCCATTAAATTAGAAGCCGATACTGTTCCCGCAGTACTATTGTTAACTGCATTCATCCAAACAGATGTGCCGGTTTGTTTGTAGTCTACGGTATAAAATAAACCATTTAGATTGGTCCAGCTTAAGGTTACAGTATTGGTTGTAATGTTGGTAACATTTAATCCGGAAGCAGGGGTAACAGCATTACATCCTGTTAAACTAATGTACACATGGTATTCACCGGGTTGCAGTGTAATGCTTTGGGTTGCAGCACTAATATTAAAACTATCTTTTGCGCCATTTAAACCTGT
>NZ_JACMOO010000142.1 GCF_014377975.1 Ferruginibacter sp. | reverse complement strand
TAAAAGCTAATGTTGAGCCCCGTACCATGGAGCAACAGAAATATAAATGGAGAAGATAACTTAGGTCACCCTGGCGCAGGAATTTTAAAAAAATAATAAACAAATAAAAGGCACAGACACCGCAAATAAGGCCTGGCAATAAGCGACGACCTTCCTGTACCGGGCTGTTACGCACACTACAATTAGTTAGAGCTTATGGAAATGAATAGGTGAGTAAATCATTTGTACGTGCGATTCTTGAAATTGTGGGCGATCATTCAAAAAATAGAATTCTGCTGCTACTTGCAAAACATAAACAAGAAAACCATATTTATGCAATTAAGATAGCATGGGCAAAGAATCTAAGTTCTCATTTGATGGAGCCTGCCTGGCAATTCTTCCGGTACAGGAAGGGATAGTGCTCAAAGGCCACGTATCATTTCTGCGCCTGGAGGGTAGAACACAGCCTGGGAAAAAATTCATCCAGGCTCAACTTATCAGCTAAATAAAAATCTCCTTTATTCATTTGTTTATAGCAAATCAGTCCATTTCTTCTTTTATAATTTGTTCCGTATCATTTTTACAACGGGTAGAATAAACAAAAATATTTTCTTTCTACTGTCGTTGCGATAAAGTTGTCAAGATATTTTCCAGGTAGTTTAACGTCATAGTAAATCCTCCTTCGAAGCCCATTTCAATCATCTGCTCTAACCG
This sequence comes from Ferruginibacter sp., assembly GCF_014377975.1. Lineage (GTDB taxonomy): Bacteria > Bacteroidota > Bacteroidia > Chitinophagales > Chitinophagaceae > Ferruginibacter. Next base: position 1,901 of record NZ_JACMOO010000142.1, on the reverse strand, counting down.
GTTAAGTGAATCATTTTTAATGGTAATGCTAACTTTTGTTGTTCCGTTTTTTTCGCTGAAATTCAAATCCCAATCAGAACCTGGCAATTCAGGGTTTTCATCTTTGTCTGCAAAAGCATTCGACATTTTGAAATTGGTTGTTGGGCTAATGGAAGTAAATTTTTGAATGGACCAATGCTCTTGTCCCTCCGGGCTTACCATAGCATAAAATCTCCGGCCGCCAACTTCGAAATTCATAAATTTTGTTTTTGATGCCCAGGGTTTAGGCGCCCACCATTGATCAAGAATTTCTTGTTTGGTAAAGGCATCCCACACCAGCGAAAGACCGGCAGCAAATTCTCTGTTTACGAATACCGTTTTTGTTATTTTGTCAACGGTAAAATCAAATAGCAAATTGTTTTTCATTTGTTCTATTTTTTAATTGTTGATAATACTTTGTCAAGTTGATTAAATCGTGTTTCCCAAATTTTTCTGAATTGGTTTAACCATTTATCAATCTCTTTCATTTTTTCAATTTCAAGAGAGTAGTAAATTTCCCTGCCTTGTTGCTCTTGTTTTACCAGTTTGCATTCTGTAAGTATGCGCAGGTGTTTCGAAACAGCTTGCCTGGTAGTGTTGAAGTTATCAGCAATAGCGTTCGGTGTCATTGCCTGCAATGCAATTAAGGCAATAATTGCCCGCCTTGTCGGGTCGGCTATTGCCTGAAAGATATCTCGTCTCATAATTAATAGGGTCTATAGTGTAGTGTCGTGAAGTTATTGTATATATTTATTTTATTGGTCTTTAAGCTCCGATAGTACCTGTCTTTACTTGTCCAGCCCGCTTGTAATTGGCGATAATAACTCCACCCGGTGTAACAGAACTCTCTGTTAATGTAAATGCTGCAGCAATGGTGCCACCGTCAAACAACTTTTTTCCTTTGCCTAGAGTCAACGGGTAAATATTGAGCCAGAGTTCGTCCACTAAATCATGCTTCAGTAGAAATTGTGTGAGTTCACCACTGCCCCAGACTTTAATGTCAGAACCTTTTGAATTTTTGAGGTTTTCGATATCTGCCAGGCTATTGAGGAAGACTGAGTTTTTCCAATCTGACTTTTTCATGGTTCTGGACAGGACATATTTAGTAACATCATTGATACCGGGCCAGCTGTCTGCACGTTCAGGCCAGTAGCTGGCAAAAATATCAAATGTTTTTCTGCCAAGGAGAAGATCTGCAGGTTCCATCTGTTTTTGCTCCATCTTGCCACCAACTTCGTGACTATAAGGTGCAACCCACCCGCCATATTTGAAACCGCCTGATGTATCTTCCTCCGGCCCGCCGGGTGCCTGCATTACCCCATCTAATGTAATAAATGATAAGACGATAATTTTTCTCATGTTTACGTTTTTTATTTATGAAACTAATCGGTTGCAAATATATGTGCAACTTTTCGGTTTCGCAATTTTTTTTCAGAGAGAAGGAAGTCAGTTGGATTGTTAGCCTGGAGGATCGTCATAAAATTACTGGTAACGGTAAGTATTGCTGGTGGTTAGGAATTTAATATTCGTTCGCCGGATGTAAATCAGGCGGACGAATCAGGCGTAGCAATGAGCGATGGCCCACCCGTAACGGGTGTGGGTTACCCCTGCCGCCACGCCGATTTAAACGTAAAAGTGAATGGGAATGCGGAATGGGGAATGGGGAATGCGGATCGGTATTGCCGGTATTTCCAGTCTTATTTGATATGCGGAAGTTTGCTCAAAACTTGCGTTTTTCCAATTAATCATACATTATTTAATATTTTATACGAAAGTTTAACTTTCGTATATTTATAACCCGTTTATATATAATTTTAGTAATTAAAAACTTATGCGGTTTTAACATTTTTCAGAAAAATGAACATTCGCATATAATTACGTTG
>NZ_JACMOO010000141.1 GCF_014377975.1 Ferruginibacter sp. | reverse complement strand
CTAACGAACAGGGCTTTGCGATGGTTGGGAATTGACCAACTGCCCGGAACCGAAGCTAAATTTATAATTAAAAGTTGATGATAAGAACTAATATCCGGCATAATTTCGTCTGCTGCTTATAAAGTTGGGGTTTGTACTGACTCGTCCTGAAAAAAGTTTACTCGTTGCCTGCTGTAATAGTCCACGAGCTTCGTTATTTATCGTTTTTGATTTCTTTTTAATTACCTGCGTAATCATTATTGTAATCCTTAAAAATTGTGGCGAGGCAGATGTTTTATGTACCTCATGTCAATTCCTTTTTCAGCTTTCAGGATACTTTCAACGCACTTCCTGCAGTGTTACCAAAGTTCTGGTAATTGCTTTTGTAATTATTTTATTTTGACAACCATTCATTAAAAGCCAAATTGAAAAACAACTGTTAAACGGAGCGTCGCCAATGAAGTTCAATCAGGGATATCTGTTGGTAACAATAGTATTTTTTCTGGTCCCGGCTTCCCGGCAACATCTACTGCCACGCTAAGAGAGTTGGCCAGGGACCATGCTGGCAAGAGGGTGATAGTATAAAATGAAAAACTTTCATTTGTATTCCAGGAGCAACGTAATAGCGTTAGGCAGTAATGGCGGGCAATTAACGGAGGCTGACTTTGCGGGGCAGTTACTTATGTTGGGACAGTTTACTATTTTAATGCCTTATAGTTTTGATGTGCAACGGTTAGTAACAACTATACATTTGGATGGAGCCTTTCAGGAAATTAATAATTAAAAATTAATAATTAATATTTGGGCAAAGCATCAGCAAAAAATATCTTTACAAACAGGTAGAGTCAGGCTCACGCTCTCCCCGTCTTAACGGCTTGGCGAGGCGGGCTTTTGAGTAATCCTGCCCTGATTTTTTAGAAAGGCCGGGTGTCAGGTTAAACTAAAATATAATTTATGCAAACAATCCTTGGCGGCAATGGAACAATCGGATCTGTTCTTGCAAAAGAATTAACGAAATATACAAACAGCATTCGCCTGGTAAGCCGCAATCCAAAAAAAGTAAATGCAACGGATGAACTATTTCCTGCAGATCTTTCCGATCCTGCGATGGTTGAAAAAGCAATCGCAGGTTCTGAAGTGGTGTATCTTTTGGTAGGCTTTGAGTATAGTTTTAAAATATGGCAGGAAAAATGGCCAAAGCTTATGCAGTCTGTCATAGACGCCTGCATTCAACACAATGCAAAACTGGTATTTTTCGATAATGTTTATTGCTATGACAGCAGCGCCATTGCGCACATGACAGAAGATTCGCCTGTTAATCCTCCCAGCAAAAAAGGAATGGTACGCAGGCAAATTGCAGACATGCTTTTAGCAGCAGTAAAGTCGGGCAAACTAACGGCGCTGATTGCACGCTCGGCAGATTTTTATGGCCCCAATAACGACAAAAGCTTTTTGATAGAAGTAGTGTATAAAAATATTATAAAAGGCAAAAGACCCAATTGGTTTATGACGGCAGATAAAAAACATTCCTTTACCTACACGCCGGATGCAGCCAAAGCCACGGCCATACTGGGCAATACACCCGATGCTTACGGGCAGGTATGGCATTTACCCACCGATAAAAATACGCTCACCGGAGAAGAAATGATCAGCCTGTTTACAAAAGAAATGAATGTACCCGACAAGATTTTTATATTGCCTATGTGGTTATTAAAACTACTGGGATTGTTTATGCCATTGATGAAAGAAATGCCAGAGATGATGTACCAGTACGACAGGGATTATGTATTCGACTCTTACAAATTTAATGAAAGTTTTAATTTTACACCCACTACTTACCAGCAGGGTGTAAAAGAAACAATTGCCCAAACCAGGGGATAAATTGTATTGGTGGTGTTTTATTTTAGTGGTGTTTCCGTCAAACAATTATGGATTATCTTTAAGCCTATGAAGCAAAAAATATCTTTACTACCGGTTCTGTTTCTGGCCGCTCTCAGCATTTTTGCACAGGAAAAAAAGTTATACAATCCTGCTGCAAATGCCAATGCAGATATTGAAGCCGCAATTAAAAAAGCCGCCGCAGAAAATAAATTTGTAGTGTTACAGGCAGGGGGCAACTGGTGTAGCTGGTGTCTTGAATTTGCCAGAATCAGCAAGGCTAATCCTCAAATAGATTCTGTCATTAAAAGCAGTTTTGTTTGGTACGAATTAAACTACAGCAAAGAAAATACAAACCTTCCGGTATTGGCAAAGTATGGCTATCCACAACGTTTTGGCTTTCCGGTATTTATTATTTTAGATAGTAAAGGCCAGCGCATTCATACCCAAAACAGCGAGTACTTAGAAGATGGCAAAAGAAGCTACGACCAGAAAAAAGTATTGAATTTTTTACAGCAATGGACTCCCAAAGCAGTGTCTGGAAAAACCTATGTGCAATAATTAATTCCAGGTGGTTGTTTCAGTTTTGCATGCTATGTAAAGCTGGGATAATTTTTGTGTACTGTGTTTTCATTGCAATCTTTTTGTGAAAAAAATGTTTGCCTTTTAATAAATAAAGTATGAATTCCAGTAAAGATCAGTTCCTTCAGCTTGTTAGGCACCGGGTTAAGTTCCCCCTGTTTTTGCTTACAAAATTACCGGCAGCATATTTTTCGGGTGTAAGGGTAACGCAAATTGAGGAAGATAAAGCCGTGGTGACAGTGCCCTATAAATGGTTTTCGCAAAATCCGTTTAAGTCTACCTATTTTGCCTGCCTTGCAATGGCTGCGGAATTAAGTACCGGCGTGCTTGCTATGATGCATACTTACAAAAGTAATCCCACAATATCTATGTTGGTAATTGGTTTGGAGGCCGCCTATTTTAAAAAAGCTACTGGTATTACTACTTTCACCTGCGGGCAGGGGTTGGATATCAATCAAACAATTGAAGATGCCCTTGCATCTGGTGAAGGCAGAACAATTAAAATAAAATCCACCGGCAAAAATGAGGACGGAGAACTGGTAGCAGAATTTTTTATCACCTGGTCTTTTAAGGCAAAGAAGTCATTAGCGTAATTTAGTTATTGCAACTGAAATAAATATTTGCAATAATGCTATCTTAAAAATTAAATCGCCTTTTAAAACTTCATCTGGTAAATTTCAGCCAACTTATAAAGACCGTAATTGTTTAAAATCCTTCCCCAAAATATTTTTATCGCGGTTGTTGAAAAAATACAAACACACAATGGCCATGATATATGATGCTACAAATTCAGCAATTTCAGGTCCTGCCATATAAACTCGCCAGTAATGCCTGACATCTTTTTCCATAGGAAGTGCTGATAAGGACAACTTCAAACATATCCAGGATACAAGGAAAAATATGCCAACTGAAATTGGTGGAACCGGTATTTTAAATCTTTGAGTAAGGGATGAAATGAATTTAAAATGATACACACAAAATGGCAATACAAACCCAAAAAAAATGGTAAATATTTTAAACAACATATCCATTTCAAGAAGTCTTGCAATGCCCTGCTTTGCATCGCCTTTCATTGTTTTACCATCAAAAATTTCAAGATTATGAATATTAAATTCATGCTGTACATTTATTTTATTAATTCCTTTGGGTATACCAAAACCAAAAATCCGTTGCCCCCAGTCTATTTCTTCACCGGCACCAAAAAAAAGTACCATCGCCAGCAGTAATAAAAAAATGTTTTTATTTTTTTTAAAAGTAAGCACCAGCAAAATAGCGCCGATAAAATAAAATAATGATGTAAGCCATTCAAAAAAACTGTCTTCTCTCCCCCAGGCAATAATAGTATCGCCCTGGGCAATATTGAAAAATAAATAGCTTGCCAATAATACAATGGGCACGGAAATAATATAGTTACTCAACGATTTTACTTCTGATAAATAATCACGAAGTGGCTGCGGGGAAGGATCTTGTGCCGAAGTGGCAGCAGGCATTTTATTTTGATTTTTGTTAAGTGTACGCATAAAAAACATTCTACTGGTTTCAGATAAACAATATTATTTTTAAAGGAGGTGGCGAGCAAATAATTCTGTAAAATTGCTCAATAAATTTAAAATTAACGATTATTTAATATTGCCGTCTAAAAATACGGAGGTATTTAATTTTTTTAACCAGGTGTAATAAGCCAGTACTCCGCTGAAATGTGTTTTAATGTTTTGGTTTTCTACTAAATTTTATTTTAAATAGAGTATTTCTTATCTTACCCATCAAGGTGTGTAACTAGAATTCGGTAATGGTATATATACAGGCGGAGAAACCTTTTACAACAAAATCAATCAGCATAAATTGCCTTATTATTTTCTTTGAGTATGGAAAGGTTAAACAGCCATTTTCATCGAACTTTTCCAATAATAAAAAGCTTTCTTAGTATTTGATGAAAATAATTTTTACCAACTCCAGTGAATACCCTATCTGCGGCCAGCAATAAACGAAGGAATACAATTTTCTTTATTCAATATCAGTATCTGTTATTTCAAACTCAATTTCGTTTGCTATATATTTTGCACTTGTTTGATGCGCCCGTTGTTAAAGGAGGGTAATTATAATGGATGGCGCAATAAGGTAGCCTCAATTTTGGTAACCCTTTACAGAGGGGCTTCCTTGGGCAGTTGATAAGCTCAGCCATTGCAGGATGTACTTCCGCAGTTACAACGTTGCTAAAAATAACGAAGAAGCTACTTGCCTGTACTCACTGAGTTTGGTAAGAGGGCAATTTTAAAACAGCTGAGACCCCTGATAAAACTGATTCTGCAAAGCGTTCCCAGGTTTTTATTGCATTGATGGAGATGTGCTGTATGTTGTTGTTTGAAGCATCGGTGTTTAAACAATCCTGTAGCAAAGTTGTTGCGCAAATGATTATTAGTTATTGTATAAAAATTTTTTTTATCGTGCCGGTAAGGCTCAACAGTTATTTTACCTGGAATCATTTTTTATTTAGTCAATTGCTTTTTACTAACTTCAAATATTAAAATTTTAATATGAAAATAGCTTTTCATGGTGCCGCCAGAACTGTTACAGGCTCCAAACATTTACTTACTTTAAAAAATGGTAGAAAAATATTACTGGATTGTGGTATGTTCCAGGGCATGGGCAATGATACAGATATACTCAATGCCAGCTTTGGTTTTACAGCTTCTGAAGTTGATTATCTAATTTTATCGCATGCGCATATTGACCATAGCGGGCTGATTCCAAAATTAGTTAAAGAAGGCTTTAATGGAAAAATTTTTGCAACACCGGCCACTAAAGATCTGGCGGCAGTGCTCATGGAAGATTCTGCAGGCATACAGGAAAGCGACCTAAAATTTATAAATAAACGCAGGGCTTCGGAAGGCTTGCCGTACCTGCAACCATTGTACTCAACTACAGATGCATTGCATGCAGTGGATTTTTTTAAAACAGTGGATTATGATACCTGGTTTATCATTGAGGAAGGTATTGAATTTTGTTTTACGGACGTAGGCCATATTATTGGCAGCGCCGCCATTCATTTAAAAATTACGGAAGAGGGTAAATTAACCCGGATAGCTTTTAGCGGCGATGTGGGCCGCTATCGGGATGTGATTTTAAAATCGCCGGAAAAATTTCCTCAGGCAGATTATATTTTAATTGAAAGCACCTATGGCAACAGTTTGCATGATGAGCATAACCCCACACCAGATGCGTTGCTGGAATGGATCAACCATACCTGCGTTTCAAAAAAAGGTAAGCTGATTATGCCCGCATTTAGCGTGGGCCGGACTCAGGAAATTTTGTATGCACTCAATCAACTGGAACTTGAAAACCGGTTACCACCGCTAGATTATTTTGTAGATAGTCCGCTTAGTATGAAAGCCACCAGCATCATAAAAAATTATCCGCAATATTTTAACGACCGTATAAGAAAAGTGATAGAAAATGATGATGACCCGTTTGGTTTTAAAGGATTAAAATTTATAGAGTCGGTAGAAGAATCAAAGAACCTGAATTATTATAAAGGCCCCTGTGTAATTATTTCTGCCAGTGGTATGGCGGATGCAGGAAGAATAAAACATCATATCAGCAACAATATTGAAAATAGCCGCAATACAATTTTGTTAACTGGTTATTGCGAGCCTGGTTCGCTGGGAGGCAGGCTGATGAAGCATTCTAAAGAGGTAAGTATTTTTGGACAACCGCACGAAGTAAACGCAGAGATAGGCGAAATGCGCAGCATGAGCGCTCATGGCGACTACGAAGATCTCTGCCAGTTTTTAGCCTGCCAGGATACGGCTCAGGTCAAAAAATTATTTTTGGTTCATGGGGAGTACGATGTGCAACTTGATTTCAGGCAAAGGCTTATCCGCAAAGGTTTTGCAGATGTAAATATTCCGGAGTTACATTCAGAAGTGCAGTTAAGCTGATAAGATAAAATATACATGCAGCAATTTTGCTGCATTTTTTTTGTGATTTTTTATGATGTAAAAATTATTGCCCGGATAAGTTTCTCCGTTCTCCAGGTAAGGGCGGAATAAAAAAGACTGGCGTGGGCTTTAGCTCAAAATAGTAAAGGCGAAAACGCTTCTTTCATTAATTATTATTTTTGTCACTACCCTATGGGCAATCCAATTCATAGCTTTCAAAACAGGCATTGGCTCTATATTTGTACCTTCCTGTTCTATCCGGACATTGGAGTAAGTTTATCCTTTACAAAACATGGAGATATCACCGGCATATAACAGGATTTCATATTTTATTCAGACCTATACAAACCAAAAAGGATGTTTAAGAAAGTTATAAAAATTGTATTGATCAGTCTGCTGGTGTTGATTGCACTTGCTTTTGCTGCACCTTACTTATTCAAAAACCAAATTGTAAATCTTGTAAAAAAAGAGATCAATAAAAAAATAAATGCAAAGGTCGATTTTAAGGATGTGAACATTTCTTTATTTCGCCACTTTCCAAAAGTTGCTGTTGGTTTGGATGAACTACAGGTTATTGGAACTGGGTTATTTGCAGCAGATACACTAATAGCTGCAAAAAGATTGGATGCTGCGCTCAACATAATGAGTGTGATACAGGGAACAGATATGACTATCTATTCTTTGTTTGTTGAGTCGCCCCGGATACATGTCATTGTGAACAAAGACGGTTTTAAAAACTGGGATATTATGAAGCCTGATACGGTGGTGGCTGCAACTACAAGCGGAAAGTCTTTTAAAATGGCCTTGCAGCAATATGCCGTACACAATGCGTACATCAGTTTCAAAGATGAAACGGCTGCCCTCGGTACAGAAATTTTTAACCTCAACCATGACGGAAGTGGTGATTTTACCTCCGGTCAGTTTACTTTAAAAACTTCTACCAATGCAGATGCCGTAACAGTTACTTACGGCGGTATTGCATACTTATCAAATGTAAAAGCGGTTGCAGATGCGGATATACAGGTAGATAATAAAAATAATGTCTACAGTTTTAAAACCGATAAAATTTCTGTCAATGATCTTAAAATTAATGGAGAAGGGGTTATAAAAAATCTGGCTGAAAAGGGCTACGACATGGATATAAAGTTTAAATCACCCTCCACAGATTTTAAAAATATTTTATCCCTGGTACCTGCAATTTATACCAATGATTTTAGTAAGATAAAAGCCAGTGGTACTGCAATTTTTGATGGATTTGTAAAAGGTTTATACAACCAAACAAACATACCAGCCTATCACGTAAATATCGAAGTAAAGAATGGGTTTTTTCAATATCCGGATCTACCTAAACCGTTGCAGCAAATAAATATTAAAGCACAAATTGATAATCCCGATGGTGTGACTGACAACACCATCGTAAATGTTGAAAAAGCACATTTTGAAATGGACCAGGAACCCTTTGATATCCGTGTACTGGTGAAGAAACCCATCAGCAATATGTTTGTTGATGCGGCTGCAAAGGGAAAGCTTGACCTGGGTAAAGTGGCTCAATTGATAAAGCTGAAAGCGGGCACTAAATTAAGTGGCTTGTTAAATGCGGACGTATTTGTAAAAGGCAATGTAAAAGATATTGAGCAACAAAAGTTTGACCAGTTTACCGCCGGTGGAACGATTGATTTGAACAACTTTTTGTATGTGGCTAAAGATTATCCAACCGGTGTTAAAATCAATGCGCTCGCAACTTCATTTACACCTGCTATGGTGGATATTAAAACATTGAATGGTCAGTACCTTTCTTCTAACTTTAATGGCAGCGGACAAATAAACAACCTGCTGAATTATATGTTGCAGGGTAAGCCCCTGAATGCAAGCCTGAACCTGAATGCGGATAATATAAATCTGAATAACTGGATGGGAACCTCTGCAGATACTACCACCAAGGGGCCTGCGGCAGCACCTTTTGCGGTACCTGCCAATTTAAACATACTCGTTACTACAAACGTTGATAAACTGCAGTACGATAAAGTTGAGATAACCGGCTTATTGGGTAGCCTGAAAATTAATGATGAAACAGTTACCGTTGCCAATGTAAAAGGCAATGCACTGGATGGTGCGGTAATGATGAACGGAACTTATTCAACCAAAGTAAGTAAAACAAAACCCGGGATTGTTTTGGTGTACAATGTAGATAAAGTAGATGTGCAAAAAACATTTGCTGCGTTTAATACAATTCAGGTATTAGTACCCATTGGCAAATTTATTGCTGGTAAGTTAACATCGCAACTAACTTTAAAAGGTAAGCTGGGTGAAAACATGATGCCAGATTTAACGAGCCTTACCGGCAACGGTAACCTGTTGCTGATAGAAGGCTTTTTAAGCAAATTTGCTCCCCTTGAAAAAATTGCGGGTACCTTAAACATAAAAGCCCTGGAGCAAATTGCTGTAAAAGATGTAAAGACTTATATTGAGTTTAGCAACGGCCAGGTATTGGTAAAGCCTTTTACTGTAAAAGTAAACGGCATAGAAATGGAAATTGGCGGCCTGCAGGGTTTTGATCAGTCGCTGGATTATGTAATCAATATGAAAGTTCCCCGTGCCATGTTGGGAGATAAAGGCAACCAGTTAGTAAACAATTTAGTGAGTCAGGTTAATAGTAAAGGGGTGCCCATAAAAGTTGGCGACATCATTAACCTGAACGTAAAAGTGGGTGGCTTTTTTAAAAGCCCAACTGTACAAACAGATTTGAAACAGGGTGCAGAAAACCTGGCTGAACAACTAAAACAGCAGGTATCTGATTTTGCCAAAGCAAAAATTGACAGTACCAAACAAGCAATTACAAGTGCTGTAACAGATACCATTGCATCTATAAAAAAACAAGCCATTGCCAGCGCTAAAAATGAATTACTAAAACAATTATCCGGCAATAAAAATACCGGTGCCGATTCAAATAAACCAGCTGTTAAACCACAGGATGCCGTTAAAGGATTGATAAATAATTTATTTAAGAAAAAAACCAGGGATACAACTACAAAACAATAAGTTACTTATTTAATGCAGCTGGCATTGCAAATGTATAAACGATTATCAAATTTAAAATCCCTGGTAAAATATTTTTATTTGGGATTTTTTCTTTTAATTCATCAGGCCTCCATTCATAAAAGTCAGGTTGCTTAAGTACGTATTATACTTTTTAATTAAACCCACCAGTACCAATGGTTTTAACTTGCAGCAACTGCATCACTGATCATTTTCAAAAATTTAATTTTATAATTTTTTGTTTATATAAAAAGTTGGATATTTAACGCCAAAATAATTTATTAAGAGACAAAATTTTTGCTGATGAAGAAAAACATACTTTATTTTTTATTCTTTCTATTTTTTTTAATAACTACAACTGTTTCTTTTGCTCAAAGCACGCAAATAAAAGGGTTTGTAGATGTTACTACTACTTATCAAAACAATAAAGTTTCTTTTGGGTTTGATGAGCAGGATCTTTTTATAACTTCTGTACTTAGTGATAAAATTTCATTTTTAGGCGAAAGCGTTTTTAAGTTTACTCCCTCTTCCCCAACCCAATATTCGGTAAGTATTGAAAGGGTAATTATTAATTACAATATAAAGGGTAATCATAATTTGATAATGGGCAAAGTGCATACGCCTTTAAATTACTGGAACGATAGTTACCATCACGGGCGTGTTTTTTTTCCTACCATTGACAGGCCATTGTTATTTGGTGCAAACATCATCCCGTTACACACCGTTGGCCTTGGTGTTGAAGGGCACGACCTTGGCAATATAAAATTTGGCTATAATTTTTTTGTAGGCAATGGTTTAGGCTCCGCCGAAATTACGGATAATGATAAAAGTAAATCCATTACCGCGGCCATTTACATAAAACCTGCAGACAGGTTGCGCATTGGCATCTCCTGGTACCACGATGTTATATCTAAAGGCGCAGAAGTTCACCATAAAATAATAGGATGGAAAGTGAACCAGGAATTATTATCCGGCTCTATTGCACATTTTGGGAAAAAGGTAGAATTATTGGCAGAAAGTACTGCAGGTTTCAATCACACAGATACCACCGGCTCAAAAGCTACCGTGGCTTCTTATTTATATGTTGGATTAAGGGCAACGGATAAATTAGTACCCTACCTGCGCTTCGACCAGCTGCATTACCAGACCGGAGAAGTGTATTATGATAAAGATAATACTACCTCTTTTGTTGCAGGGCTACGGTACGAAATAAATTACCTGGCCGTTGTAAAACTGGAGTATCAATACCAGCATTCTGAATTTTTAAAAAATTCAAATAAAATAACCGCTCAATTTGCTATAGGCTTTTAAGATGAAAAAACTACAGTCACCCCTTTATAGAAAAGTGCGTTGTTTATGCCGGGCAAAAACAATATTAATCATTGCCATACTATTGCTAAGTGTAACCGCTAAGGCACAGGAAGCAACCCTGGTTGTAGTGGGCAATGCTACAGGTGTACCTGTAGATATTAAATTGGCTGAGCTAAAATCAATCCTGATGGGAGAGAAACAACGTTGGAAAAATGGCAATAGAATTATCATTGCGTTAATGAAGACAAATACTTTAATAGGAAAAAATACCTCTTCAAGGATATACGATATGACGGGTGACCAATTAAATAAATACTGGCTGGCATTGGTTTTTCAAGGTAAAGCACAAGCACCCACCTTCTTTAATTCAACCAGCGACCTTGAAAGTTTTGTAGCTCAAACCCCGGGTGCAATCGGCATAGTTGATAAGGCGGTTACCGATGGTGAGGTGCGATGCATTCAGGTAAACGGGCAAAAAACTTTTTGATAAATAAACCAGTAAGTATGCCTCTTATGAATTCAGGCTGCATCCATATAAAAGAATGCTCATGCACATAAATCTTAAAACAAAAATCTGGCTGACAATATGCTCTATTGTATTGATGTTCTCCTTTTTTACACTCTACTATTTTCCGCGCCAGCAGGGAAATTTGCTGATAGATAATTACAATACAGAAGTACAAAACCTCGCCAATACAGTTGCGCTGGGCGTAAAGATTGCTATTACAGAACAAAATTTTGAAGGGGTACAAACTGCCATCGAATTTGTAAAAGGCGATCCACGGCTGCAATTTGTTAGCATGTTGCAATATGATACCACCTGGGACGCAAACCACAATAATTTTCAAATAAAAAAAACTGTTTTTAAAACTTTTCCTGAAAACGAGCACCCCGATCCGGAGATAGTTACTACCAATACCCTCATTGTAAAAAGGGCAACGTTCAACACCAGCGTGATGTCTGGCGCAATATTATTGGGTTTTAACACCAACGAAATTATAAAGAGTAAACAGAAAATAACGCTTGCTTCCCTCTTTGTAAGCAGCACTGTTTTCTTTATCGGCATACTGATAGGGTTATGGCTTGCAAGAAATATTTCGTTGCCCGTACTGGCTTTGCGTGATGCAGCCAATCGTGTGGGCGAAGGCGATCTTAATCAAAAAGTAATTCATATCCACCATGACGAAATTGGAGAACTTGGTCAGGCATTTAATAAAATGGTAGACGATCTAGCTAAAACCGGTAAGGAGCTGAATGAAAAAAATGAGGTGTTATCCAGTACCAATGCTACGCTAAACAATACGTTGTTGCAATTAAAAGATACCCACGCACAATTGATACAATCAGAAAAGATGGCTTCGCTGGGTGAACTTACCGCAGGTATTGCGCATGAAATACAAAACCCGTTAAACTTTGTAAATAATTTTTCAGAAATAAATATTGAATTGATTGAAGAGTTGAAGGAAGAGCTGGATAAAAATAATTTTACAGACGTAAGGGTACTCGCCAACGATATAAAAGAAAATGAAAAAAAAATAAACCATCATGGCAAGCGGGCAGATTCTATCATTAAAGGCATGCTGCAACACAGCCGCAGCAGCAGCGGTGTAAAGGAACCTACAGATATTAATGCCATTGCAGATGAGTATTTTCGCCTGGCATATCATGGGTTAAGGGCAAAGGATAAAACTTTTAATGCCGCAATGAAAACCAGTTACGACGAAAGTATCGGTAAAATTGATGTGGTACCACAGGATATTGGCCGCGTAATACTTAACCTTATTACCAACGCATTTTATGCAGTTACCGAAAAGAAAAAACAGATAGGCAATGGTTTTGAACCGTTGGTTTTTGTGCGCACACAAAAAACAGACAATAAAATATTCATTGCTGTTAAAGACAATGGCAATGGTGTACCGCAAAAGATTTTGGATAAAATATTTCAGCCATTTTTTACTACTAAACCTACCGGGCAAGGCACCGGCTTAGGCTTAAGTATGAGCTACGATATTGTTACCAAAGTGCATGGCGGAGAAATAAAAGTAGTAACAACAGCAGGCGAAGGATCTGAATTTATAATTATTTTACCTGTTTAAAAATTACGCAAATGAAAATTTTAGTAGTGGATGATGAAACCGATGTACAGGCTTTATTTGAACAGCGTTTTAGAAAAGAAATAAAGGATAAAAGGGTGGAATGCGCATTTGCATTTTCTGGCGAAGATGCTTTATCTTATTTAAACCGCCACGAACATGAAGCTGTATTAATATTGTCGGATATTAATATGCCGGGGATGAGTGGCCTTGATTTATTGCAGCACATTAAACAAAAATATGTACAGCCAGCACCTGTAGTGATGATGATAACTGCTTACGGCGATGCTGAAAATTACAACAAGGCAAAGCAATTGGGGGCAGATGATTTTTTGACAAAGCCAGTTGACTTTACCTTATTAAAAGAAAAACTTAAAATTAATAGTTGATGCCAAAAATATTAGTGGTGGATGACGAGGTAGATTTGGAAACACTTATAAAACAAAAGTTCCGCCAAAAAATAAGAGAGCAGAAATACGAATTCTTTTTTGCGGTAAACGGAAAAGATGCGTTGGAAAAAATTGAACAGCACCCCGAAGTAGATATTGTTTTAAGCGATATTAATATGCCGGAAATGGATGGCTTAACCTTGCTTAGCCGGTTGAATGAAACGAGTCCTTTAATAAAATCAGTCATCGTTTCGGCGTACGGCGATATGGAAAATATTCGCAGCGCAATGAACCTGGGCGCTTTTGACTTTATTACTAAACCCATAAATTTTGAAGATCTTTCTGTAACGATCGAAAAAACTATCCGGCATGTAACACAACTTCGGGAAACAATTAATGCCATCAAAGAAAACAACATTTTAAAAATGTATGTAGATGAAACGGTACTAAATTTTATGGCCAGCCGGGAGTTTGAATCTTCTTTAATTGCCAATGAAATTATTGAGGGAACAGTGGTATTTATAGATATCTGCAGCTTTACTGCTATCAGTGAAACCGAACCGGCAAACACAGTGGTAGCGTTGCTAAATGAATATTTTGATGTGATGGTAAAAGAAATTATTACACAAGGTGGTTATGTAGATAAGTTTATAGGAGATGCTATTATGGCGGTATTTCGCGGCGATTATCATTTAGATAGGGCCATTGATGCATGCCTTGCAGTAAGGGCTACTATTAACGGATTGCCTGCTTTGCCAGAAGGCAGGCCTTTTGTACCTAAGGTTGCCATTGGCATTAATAGTGGCGAAATGATATCCGGTAATATTGGTTCCTCAAGCCTGCGCCGTTTAGATTATACGGTAATTGGAAATTCCGTAAATACAGCCCAGCGGTTGCAATCCATTGCGGAGCCAAATCAAATAATCATCAGTGAAAAAGCGTACGGATGTGTAAAAGAATCTTTTAACTGTAAAAAAGTAGGCGAAGTTGCAATGAAAAATATAAGTGGCGTAATGATGGTATATGAAGTACTTGATTAATTTTATTTTACTATAACTACGTTTTTAAAATAAAAAATAGTACCGTTTAAATGATGCGGCCATCTTGATAAATATTAATAAAAATGTTCTCTAAACTACAAGCTCACTTTTAAAAATAGCAGTAGTTATTTTTATGCACTGCCCAATACGCCACTCCTAATAATTATCTGCCCTTAAAATTAAAAGTATAAGCAATCTAAAAAAATACAAGGTTTACGCTGCAACCATATCAAACCTGGCCGGCTGTTTTATTTTATTTTTTTAGTTTTTGTACATTGTCTGTAGAGGTTATTACCACAAAAATAAGGAGCAGGGTAAGGTTATGCAGTGTATGTATAAAAGTAAAAAGATGTTGATTCCGGCAGGGATAAGCTGCTGATGCAATGTTAGCAGATTACTACAAGTAATCTGTTAACACCCAATCCAAAGCGGTAGTCAATATCCTTGAATATAAAAACAAACGTACGCAATTAAAATTGCTTCATACATACCCAAAATGCCTTCCAGAACAAACCTGCCGCATTTCTTTTAAGGCCAATGTTTACGCTGAACGAGCTGTAGTCTGTGTGGAACTTATTAATGTTTCATCCCCAAAAAATCGTTTCGCAAACTTTAGTACTAATGCTAAAAAGGAGCGGTTTTAGAGATGCCCCAAAGTATCCTTTAGCAAAGCTTAATTAAATAGAGATTTCAAAATGATTGAGCCAATAGAAAGTATAGTAAGGATGTGCAACAGCTTTGCTGCCTTTGCCTGCGGGGAGATAAAAATAGGATGTATGTTTACGCAGTATCTACAAAATGGTTACTGGTTAAACATCAGCCGTTGGTCAAAAATACACAACGTCGGCTCACGGGTTTGGAGTTTTATTTAGGCTGGGGAGTTGAACTTTAATGAGGGCTAAAAAAGGAATTGCATATCGTATATTAACTTTATCGTACGCCACTCTTTTGAAGAGTCTAATATTTATGGGAGAATAGAAATATTTACAATTATGTATTTTATTGATGATACCGAAGCAAGTCTGATAATTGATGACTTTACCAAACAGCAATCAATCCAGATTACGAAAGTAGCTGGCAATAAATTAAACCTCTTTGTAGATACTTTTGAGTTTAATGAGAGAAATTTCTTTGTAGAAAATTTGAAAAAACTTGGGTTTCAATTCGTTTATGATGAAGGAATATTTTATCTCCGTATAAAAGGAGTAGTTAACAAGAAAGATAAAATTCATTTTTTATTTGAAAATGGTGATGTAATAGTAAAAGTTATACCTAAAACTTTTACTTTTCATAGAACTGAATATGCAGAAGCAGTCGAACTAAATCTGGAGGAAATTAAAAGATTTGCTACAACATTTTTAAAAAAATGGAAGATAACTAAAAGTATGTTGAATACTTTTAGTATTGGCGGATTTATAGATAATAAATATTATGGACAATATCCAACAAGCGAAGAAGGTCAGTATCTTTTATTACTCACGATAAGGCAATTAATTAAACAGGTTGCCTACCATAACCCTAATCTAAATTATCAACAATTATTATTATCATAAAAATTCAACTATGCAAAAGTTAATTGTGAGTGTGCTCTTACTTTTATCAATGACAACAATGGCACAACAAAAGTATACTCTTCTTGAAACAGGTTAGCATAGAGAACCTGTATTTTCAGATACAGTAGCAAAAGAAAATAAAAAAACGGGGTACTGGCCAATATATACAGAAGACCTTGATTCATTATTAAAATTCGTTGGAACTTTTCGCCAATTAAAGAAGGTTGGCTTATAGAGAACATATTTCGATAATGACGATTTCAAAACTGCAAATATTTCTTTTGACATTATTAATATCCGCCATGCCTATGGTGACATGTATAACATAGATATTATTTCCAATACGGAAAATGGGAGTTACAAATTGAGATTAGCTAATGAAGCTGATGGAAACTATACCACTCAATATTTTATTAACGATTTTACAATTACATTATTAGGACAATAAAGGCAAGAGCAAAATTTAAGAAATAGGTTCAAGATACCAGTCGGACGAGACCACAACAAAATCACAATTTGATCTTTGGTTCCAGCGGAGTTTTCGCTGCCTGCTCTTTCAATGATAACAAAACTACCAGCGAAACCTTGATGTAGAAAAGACACCACCAGCAAATGCACATTCAAACTTTTTACAATTTTTTCTATTTCAACAATAAAATCAATATATCTTAAAATTAAAAAAGCCCCTCATTACTGAAAGGCTTTTAAAGCTGTACCACGTACGGGAACATAACCAATCAACGTAATGCATACTGGTAAAGGCTTTCAATATCTTTTATATTTTGGTGTACCAGCAACGTACCACTGATTTGAGAATTTAACAAAATAGGGTATTTTCAACTTGTGCCAATCTCGCCATTTTTTACCATAAAAT
>NZ_JACMOO010000140.1 GCF_014377975.1 Ferruginibacter sp. | reverse complement strand
GTCAGCGAATACTCCGCTGGAACGGAAGGTTCATCCGTCAACACATGATCAGGACAGTTGTAAAAATATTTGCGTGGTACAAGAAAATAAATAACAAACAGAAGATAAAATTGAAGGAAAGCCTAATGTAATTTTAAGCAGCAGGGTAAGAAATAAACGAGTTAAATAATTTTGTTTCGTAGATATTACCACACATTATAGCAGTAATATCAACAGGGTATTTTATGTTCATAAACATTATAATGGGATGGATTTAAAAAGGATGTATGCATTCAGTAACATAAAAAACAGGGCAGGCATCGACACCCAAATACTATCTTTTACACGCAGCCTTGCTACTAATCCCAACAGCATCAAAAGAGCAAGTCCGCCTGAAGAAATTAATAAGATGGGAAGAAAAAATAAACCCACTATTAAACCAATTGCTCCAAGAATTTCTAATAATGCCGTAAGGATACCAAATTTCTCCAAACCAAATCTCTTAAATTCATTTTTAATATTGGCAGAAGTAAAATATAAAATTCCATAAGCGAAAAACGATACACTCGAAAAAAGTATAATGATAAAAAGCGTATTTAAATTAAATGAATTTTGATATGCTTCTGCAATAAAGAGGGATAAAATAAGTAGTACCAGCGAAGGCAAATGTTTTTGCCACTTATTATTTATTTTAAAATGAAAGTACTGTGCACTTACCATTAAAAATGCCATCAGCAGAGATGGTATAACCACTAACGCGGGATACCATATACCTGCTACGATCAGTGTAGCAAGTATTATTTTAACAGAGCCCACCATTACACGTGTTAAGCTGTTAAGACTATATTGTTTAAATTCTTTTACAATATTATCGTATCTAAAAACCCAGACAAAAATTATTGATGCAGCCACAATAATTTGTGCAACTATAGCATATTGTTTCATGTTCTTTTTTAATTATTATTTTATTTGTAACAGTTATAAATTTGATAAAATCGATAATATATTTCAATATATACGACCCAAAAGTACAAGTACTTTTATTATAAAGCACAATATATCTGTTGATTATGAGCTGAAATTGTGAATGAATTTGTGAGGTTGTTCGGAGTAAATAAGCTCATTAAGCGAGAAGTAGGTACATAAATCATGCCATCGCAAAATGAAACTTATGCATTTGTAAGGGATCGACTTCAATACATAATACGGATTGATCTTGAATTTTAAATGCGGGCATTTACTGCAAAGTATTTTTAGGTGTGTCAGTTATGTGCATTACCTGAATGGTGTATGTACTGAAGGAGCGTTGCAGTGCTTATCGTTAGCTAATTGCAGGGGTGTTGGGAATAACCTCAAATCTGAAGGAGGGAGAGGTAAATTTTAGAGTCCATGAATAGAAATTTTATAAGCACCGGTCTAAGTGGATGATGGTGCCAAAGAAACAAAAGTCTAATACTGCACAGAAATTCGTTGCGTAAATAAAGGGGCTGGTAAATAGAAAGGGAATAAACTTACCCACGGAGATTTGTAAATAATCTGTTGGAGGTGTGCGGGCATGCCGGTGAAACAGTAAGGTATTGAATGTAGAAGCGATATGCCTTAATATTTGCAGAAGTCAGCCGGAGTCATAAAATTTTGGTCCACATCCGATGGACTGAATGGCAGCTGTTTGCGGTACATTAATAAAGGATAAAGAAATATTATTTCTTTGAGGCATCTTGAAGAGCCGTATGATTCGAGCCGTTCAAGTTCGGTGCTGGCAGGTGTTCGCGGTGATAATTACCTTGTTTACCCGGCTGTGCGTTCGTCATTTCTATTTTATCTTTAAGTAAATACCGTCTATTGTTGCATTCAATCCAAACTGTCCGCTACAATAACCTTTTGTATAGTTAATATATACAAAGTCCTTATAAAATGTTGTTTTGAATTCACAATTTTCACTTTCAGGAATATGGTAAACAAAACTGTTCCTTTTCAGTACGATCGTATCTTTTTCAACTTCTGCTATGTTTGGCCCCCGTTCAACATTTGTGAGCGATAGAATATTAAAATCAACTTTATCGTTGACGACTTTATTTATTTGAAAGTCCCCCGTTAAAACCATTTTTAGCATATTAATAATGATAATTTCCAAAAATCTCATTGTGAACAGGTTGAATGTCTGGCGAAGGGATGCTTGTATCTGCCAATGACATTGTTATTGAAAGTTCTTTTCCTGACTTCGGTGAAAACCAACTTCCATTGAAATTTTTTTCTTTAGGCAGTCCTGTTATAATGCCTGTGATATTGCCTGTTTTATCGAACTCTAAAAGTCTGTAATTTTTATCTTCTTCAATAGTTCCCAATAGTCGTATTGGTAATTTATCTTTTGTATTTAAATAAGTAATTTCTCCAATAATTAAATTGGTGTCCAGCTGATAATGGATAAATACGTGTGTCTTTCCATTTAAAGTTCCTGTCCAGCAAATTTCCCGGCCGCTCTTGTTTTTGGTGTTTGTTAACATTGTTGGTACATCAAAAACCTTAGTGGCAGAGTTGACAACTTTTTGCTGTTGATTGTTGCAGAAGATAATTGTTAGTAAAAGTAAATAAGTAAAAAGTTTCATTATAGCAGGATGTTACTTTATGCTTCTGACTAACGTTTTTTTTTGTTCTGAAAATCAATGATTTATGTTTACAGTTAAAATCATTGATTTTTGCCTTTTTTGCCCTTCCGTTAGCCAAAGAATTTAATTCTGTTTCCGGAATAAGGGAAATGATGCACAACGTTTGTATTTGCTTAATCAGACGCACCAACGTCCTCACACAAATTATTGATTATTAATGGCGGCTGGGGTTGCTTTTATATTGCCCAGGTACGTAAATCCATTTGCCGGTTTAAGGTAATTGAATTGTTTAAATCATTTAAAACTTTGGTCTGCCAAATGACGGCGCAAATCTGTTGGATGACAAATATTACTCCGTAATATACAACGTTCCTGACTGCTGCTTATGATTAGGGTGAAAATGTTGCCGGGAAGAAAAATCTATTGAAATAGGTATGAAAACGTTTTGAAATTATTTGTCCGGTTGCTTTATTGCGAATCAAAGCCGGCAGTAAAAGTTTAATAGACATTCCGTTTTTGTTATTCTTAACATAAACTTTTTTTACCCGGATAATAAAATCCTGAGATAGCAGATGGCAATTAAAGTGCGAAAAATTATGATTGTATTATTATAAGGAAATATTGAAGCAGCATTGAAAACGGATTGCTTGTGATATTTTGCTATTTGATTCCTTTTTCTTTTTTTAAATATTCGTAGTTTTTTTACAGGTTAAAGAGGGTGGCTGTTTATAAAGTTTTCTCTGCATTTCTTTACGCTATTATTTTAAATACCCTTTTAAATAATTGAATTAAAAGAACCGGAACAATACAGGTAGCCGATACTATCAACCACATATTGGTATCAAGCAATTGAAGACCCAGTATTTCTTTTAGAGGAATTACCAAATAAAAAACCGTTAAAATTATAATACAAAGCAACAGTGCGTACCAAACAAGTATGTTACGGGTAACTTCATTTTTTATAAAAGATAATTTACGGGAAGAAAGGTTGAACACATGCCAAAGTTGAGCCAGTGCAAGACTGAAGAAGGTAATGTTGTTACATACTTCCGGCGAATACTTAAGGTAATGGCTGCAATACCAGGTTACCGCCATAATGGGTAGGGTTAACAAAATTGCATAAACTATTATATTAGTCCAGTCTTTTTTTACCACTATGGGCTCCTGCGGATTACGAGGAGGATTTTTCATAGTCAGCTCGTTGCCTTTGCCCATACCCAATGCCAATGCAGGAAAAATATCGGTAACTAAATTTAAAAACAAAATTTGCAAGGGAAGAATTGAAAAGGGGAGATTTAATAAACCATATATAAAAACAATAAAAATTTCGCTGAGATTGCAGGACAGTAAATATACTAAAAACCGTTTTATGTTTTGAAAAATGGCCCGTCCCTGTTCGATGGCTGTAACGATTGCTGTAAAGGAATCATCTTTTAATACCATGGCAGCCGTTTCTTTAGCTACCTGTGTACCCCTTAAACCCATGGCAATACCAATATCGGCTTTTTTTAGTGCCGGTGCATCGTTAATACCGTCGCCTGTCATGGCTACAATGTCTCCCCGCTTTTGGTAAAGGCTTACCATATCTAATTTTTGTTTCGGGCTAACCCTTGCAAATATATCGGCGGTAAATAATTTTTCGTCAGGCAGGTTAACGCCTAATTCTTTACCATTGATTATAATATTTTCCTTATTAGATAATTTTATTTTTTGTGCAATGTTAAGAGCGGTGGCAGGATGGTCGCCGGTAATCATAATTACTTTTATGCCTGCTTCACGGCAGGATTGTAAAGCACCGATGACATCGGTTCTTGGAGGATCTAAAAATCCGATAAAGCCCGCCAGGGTTAAATCCTGTAAAAAATTATCAGTTCCTGTATTATCACCCTCCTTAAAGGCAAACGCCAATAACCTTGTACCTTGAGCCTGTACTTCGTCTGCTTTTTGTAAAAATATTTTTTTCGCTGAATCGGTTAATTGTTCAATAGCATCCCCTTTGCAATAAGTGCTGCACTTTTCTATTAATGCTTCCACAGCACCCTTGGCAGCTACAAAATTTGTAGTTTTATTTTTATGCAGCGTAGCCATTAATTTTGTTTCAGAACTAAATGCTTCCTCTGCCACACGAGGATATTGTTTGTTTATTTCTGCCACATTTATTTTATTGGCAGTCACAAAATGCAGCAGTGTAATTTCTATAGGATCGCCTAATTGTTTTTCTTCATTTCCTTTTTTATTAACCACTGCATTGTTGCATAATGTAGAAATCAGTAGCAATTTATCAATAATGGATTTATTATTTTCGGTATTAATTTTATTTTGTTCAACAGTAATTAATTCTTCAAAAAGTGATAGGTTGCTTACCTCAATTTTATTTTCAGTAAGGGTGCCGGTTTTATCTGTAAAAATAGTATTGATGCCACCAAGTGTTTCTACTGCTGCCAGTCTTTTTATCAAAACATTTTTTCGCGCCATCCGCAACATGCCGTAGGTTAATGCAATGGTTGCAACAATGGGTAAACCTTCAGGAATAGCAGCTACTGAAAGGGCAAGTGCAGTTTCTACAATCCGGTAAATATCTTTGCTCTGTATAATTCCGGTAACAATAAAAATAGCAGCAAACACAGCCGTAATCCACATCAGCTTTTTTGTAAGACCCTGCAGTTTTTTTTCCAGGGGTGTAATGCTTTGTTCTGCATTTTCTACCAGCGAAGCTATTTTACCTAACTCTGTATGTAAGCCAGTGCCTGTTATTACTATTTTGGCATTTCCTTTTACGATTGCAGTGCCTTTAAAAACCATATTTACCTGGTCGGCCAGCTCTGTATTTTTTTCAAGGCTTTCCAGCTTTTTAGTAACCGGCAAAGATTCTCCTGTTAAAGCAGATTCATCTGCTTCAAATTGATGTAGTTCAAATATGCGTCCATCGGCAGGTACAATATCCCCGGGTTCCAGCAGCACAATATCGCCGGGTACAATTCTTTCAGACGGGATTTCTGTCATAGAATTATCTCTCCATACTTTTGAAACACTTACATCCATTTGTTTTAAAGCGTTCATAGATTTACGTGCCTGTAATTCCATAAAAAAACCTAATGTTGCGGTAATAAACAGCACGCCTATAATAGAAAATCCCTCAATATAGTGCTGAAAGAAAAAAGAAAATCCTGCTGCCACTACTAGTAATAAAACAATAGGACTTTTAAATTGCTCAATAAGAATTAAGAAAATACTTTTTTGTTTTTGAGCCTTGTAGCTGTTCAAACCAAATGCTTCAATTCTTTTTGCTACTTCATCTTCGCCTAATCCGGTTTGTTGATTTGCGTGAAGAAGCTGAGTAATCTTTTCTGCATCCGATGAGCAGGCATATTCGATGGGATAGGTGATGTTTTCAGGCTTTGTCATAATGTACTTTGTGATAATTGTGTGGAATAATACAGAGTGTTAACACAACCGCAAAAACAGTAAAAAAATAAGTGGTTATGGAAATCCATTTCGTCACCTGGCTAAAGATAGGGATGAAATTTCAGATGGTGGACTCTTTACAATGTGTTGGCAGGGAATTCGCTTTTTAGCATTCCCCCCTGATTTGTACTTACCTTAAGAAATAGGTTCAGTATCCAAACCCAGTGTGCAGCATGGGTTTGTGGCAACGTTCCATCTGGCATAAATTTAAAAATTGAAATGGTTGCGTTGGCATTACCTCTTACAATTGAATTTATGTAATTTAATTAGCAGCAACACTGCACTTATACAAATGATTGAATATTAATGTCGAGGTGCGTCAATCCAATTACCCATTCATAGTGATGGATTTATTTAAATCATTCAAAACATAAGGCCAAAGCAAGTTGATGTAAAAGACCCGGATTCGATACTCAGAGAATCAGCATCTGCACAAAAAGTAATTTTTTAAAAAATAATACGTTATAAAATTGCACTAAAAATTTAATCCTATATTTAAATTCCAAACTTAACCCTTGTTCCAAACCTAAACCTTGCTCGCCATGAATAAACGTGCTATACTCCTATCGGTTATTGTATTTCTATGTTTTATCTCCAACGCCCAGGATAAGCCCGATATAAAATTCAACCATGTTTTACCAGCAGATTTTAGTACCGACAAATTAAAAGTAGATACTTCGTATGGTGCTGTAATTATTGCGGATGTGGGTAACAGTTCTTTTGAAGCAAATAATAAAGGCTGGTTCAGCCTGGTATACAAGCACCAGCGCCGCATTAAAATTATCAATAAAAAAGGTTTCGACCTGGCAAGTGTTCAAATACCATTGTACATCTCTACCAAATCAATGGC
>NZ_JACMOO010000139.1 GCF_014377975.1 Ferruginibacter sp. | reverse complement strand
TACTCCAAAAAAAAGTGCCTGATAAAACTGCATTTTTTTTAAAAAATAACTGCAGGTAAAATTCAGTAAATTTGACCATGGAGGCATTGAAAATTGAAATATTGAATCCCAAAGCTTTAAAACTTATAAAAGGTATGCAAGAGCTGAATTTAATAAAAGTAAGCGAAGAGCCGGCTTCGAGATTAAAGATCTATCTAAAAAAAATGAGACGAAATTCTCCTAAAGCGCCAAACCTTAAAGAGATAACCAACATTGTTGAAAAGGTAAGATCAGTAAGGTATGCCAAAAAATAAAGCTCCGTCAAAACTTATTATTGATACTAATTTGTGGGTTAGTTTTCTTATTTCCGATAAGCAACGAAAATTAGACCGTTTGTTGTCTATTGAAAAGGTAGAATTCTCTTTAGCACTGAGCTCATAGATGAATTATCCAGGGTATCAACGTATGCCAGACTTAAACCTTATTTCGGCGCTGGGGCAATTGTAGAAATGCTCATAAATTTAGAAGCATTTATTGATCTTATAGAAGTTAAGAGTGCCGTTTTTATTTGTCGCGATAACAAAGACAACTTTTGTTAAGCCTTGCAAAAGATGGCAGAGCAAATTTTCTCTTAACGGATGATAAAGATTTGCTGATTCTGCAAAAGCTTGGAAAAACTAAAATTATTACTATAACCCAATTCTTTGAAGATATGAAGCTTTAGTGTTCAGAAAAATATTGAGCACGAAAACGAAAATAGAAAGGAAAATAAAAACTAAAAAAATGAATCCCATTACAAAAGCCATCCGCATACAAACAGAACGCAGCAGCCAGATGGAGCACGCCACACCGATGTTTTTAACCAGTAGCTTTTGCTACAACGATGCAGAAGAAATGCGGGCCGCATTTGCGGACGAAACCGATGCCAATATTTACAGCAGGTTCAGCAACCCCAACAATACAGAGTTTATTGATAAAATGGTAGCGTTGGAAGGTGCCGAAGCTGGCTTTGCCACCGCCTCCGGAATGGCAGCAGTGTTTGCATCTTTTATGACCTTTTTAAAAAGCGGCGATCATATACTCGCCTGCAGTTCGGTGTTTGGCAGTACGGTTACCGTGCTCAATAAATACCTGCCCAAATTTGGTATTGAAGTTAGCTATGTGGCAGCCAATGAACCGGAAGCATGGGAAGCAGCCATCCGGCCCAATACCAAAATGATTTACCTGGAAACACCTACCAACCCGGGACTCGATATTATTGACCTTGAACTGGTGGGTAAACTTTGTAAAAAGCACCACATTATATTTAATGTAGACAATTGCTTTGCTTCCCCCGTTTGCCAAACACCCATTGCTTTTGGTGCCGACCTGGTAATACATTCTGCCACCAAATGGCTGGATGGTCAGGGACGTGTTTTAGGCGGAGTAGTGGTAGGTAAAAAAGAGCTGATTCATGAGCTGTATTTATTTTGCAGAAGTACCGGTCCTGCATTGTCGCCCTTTAATGCATGGATACTTAGTAAAAGCCTTGAAACCCTGGATGTGCGCATGGAACGCCATGCAGCCAATGCCTTAAAAATTGCGCAGACCTTAGAGGGACATGAAAAAATAAGCTGGATAAAATATCCTTTTTTACCCAGTCATCCGCAACATGCCATTGCAGTAAAACAAATGAAAAACGGAGGAGGTTTAATCTCCTTCAATTTAAAAGGAGGGCTGGAAAGTGGCCGCAAATTTTTAAATCATTTAAAAATGCTGAGCTTAACAGCCAACCTTGGTGATACAAGAAGCATTGCTTCTCATCCGGCAAGTACTACCCACGCCAAACTAAGTGAAGCAGAACGGCAAGCCGTAAATATAACGCCAGGCCTTATTCGCATTTCTGTTGGGCTGGAGTATGTGGATGATATTCTGGAAGATATTCTGCAGGCGCTGAAGAGCAGTTAATCAGGCATTAAAAAATTAGTAACTCTTTCGACTACCAAAGTTTTTTAAACTCAGGTAGTCTTTTAGTATGAACTTTAATCAGCCATTAAAACATCCACCAGCTCAACATCTGGCATCCTAAAATATATCCGATCCTTCGGGGCCCTGCATGCCTGCGGGGTAGTTGGGGAAATTTAATGGAATATCTTCCTGCCAGGCGCTCAATACCGGCATAATGATATCCCAGGCTGCTTCCACCTGGTCGGCACGCATAAATAAAGTGGTGTCGCCCTGCATCACATCCAGCAGCAAGGTTTCATACGCTTCAGGTGTTCCGGTTTTGTAACTTTCGTCATAATCAAATAACATGTTTACGGGGTTTAGCAACATTTGCAGTCCGGGCCGCTTAGCCTGAAAATTCAGCGAGATAGTCATTCTTGGCTGAATGTTCATGGTGATGGTGTTGGGTTGCCAGTTACCGGTTGCTTCTGACGGAAAAGATTTATGGGGCACCGGTTTAAAGTGGATGGTAATGTAACTCCGGGCTTCATTCATCCGTTTGCCGCTGCGTACATAAAACGGCACACCCTGCCAGCGCCAGTTATCAACATATAATTTCATGGCTGCAAAAGTTTCGGTGTTGGAGTCTTTATTTACACCGGGTTCATCGCGATAAGCCTTTACTTTTTTTCCTTCTATCCATCCATCATTGTACTGGCCACGAATAGCATATTTGTGTACATCATGTTGCTCAATATCTCTTATGGCGTGCAACACATCTGTTTTGCGGTTTCGTATTTCATCTGCATCAAAACTAACCGGGGGTTCCATCGAAATTAAACAAAGCAATTGCAGCAGGTGATTCTGTATCATGTCCCTTAATGCGCCGGCATGATCAAAATAACCGCCACGGTTTTCTACACCCAGTTGCTCGGCTACGGTTATTTGTACATGGTCAATGTAATTACGGTTCCAGATGGGTTCAAACAGCGCATTGGCAAAACGGAAGGCAAGTATATTTTGCACGGTTTCTTTACCCAGAAAATGATCAATGCGGTAAATCTGCGATTCGTCAAACGTAGTACATAAAATTTTGTTCAGGTGGCGGGCACTGTTAAGGTCCTGCCCAAAAGGTTTTTCTGCCACAATACGGCTGCACATCTTATCAGCAGCCAATCCTGCATTGCCAATACTGGTAACGATGGTTTCTATAAAAGACGGTGATACGGCCATGTAAAATATGCGGTTACTTGTGCCATTCCATAATTTTTCTGTTTGTTTTATTTGTTTATCAATAAAACTATAGGTAGATGCGGCTTTAAAATCTGCCTTTTTATAAAGGAGGCAATTTTCAAAAGTCTGCCAGTCTTTTTTCTTTGTTTTACCACTGCGGCTGAATTTGTTAATGCCATCGTGCACATGCAACTGAAACTCCGGCAGACTCATGGTTTTAATATCCAGCCCCAGCACTAAAAAATTTTCGGGCAGCCAGTTATCTAAATACAAATTATAAATAGCGGGCAATAATTTACGCCAGGCAAGATCGCCGGCAGCTCCAAAAATAACAATGATAGTTTGCGAAGGTTTTGTTGTTGAATCCATATTTATTTATTTAGATTGATAAGGTATAAAGATAAGACTTATAGTAAAAAGCCGAAGGCAGAAAGCAAAAGGCAGCATGCACTTTATCCAGGCACTGCTGTCAATTATAACCTGCCAACTCCGAAATAAAAGCTCCTGGCTTTCAGCCCTTTTATAAAGAAAGTAAACTACATCCCCTGATATCAGCATTATCTAATCTGCCTAAAATTTCAAAACTTTCATCAGGGTGCAATTTTGCAGCATCATCAGTGGCAATAAAACTGCAACTGTAAATATTAGCGAGGTCAATCACATTGAGCGCACCGCTGACGATGTTATTTTTGTCAGCCACCAGGCACGATAACGGATCATCTTCTTCTCTTACCAAAACTTTCATCCATGGCGGACATTTAAAAATGCCATCGCCGGCAGAGTATGCCTGGCTAAGTAGTTCGGTCATTCCATATTCTGAATGAATTTTATTTACGGTAAAACCATGGCGTAAAATACCGTGTACTTCCTGCCGGGTTATTTCTTCCCTGCGGCCCTTCATGCCACCCGTTTCCATAATAGTTGTGTAGCTTAACGGTATAGGGTATTGTTCTGCAAAATCAAGCAGGGCAAAGGTTACGCCAATTAACAACGTTTTTTGCTGTTGATTTTCCAGTTGTTGCAGGGTTTGGTGAAGTTTCTCCGGTTCATTTAAGTAAAAACCACTTTGCCGGTGCCCGCTTTGTTCAATAAGTTTATCTGCCATCATCACCAGCGAAGAATTATTTCTTTCTAAATAAGAGGGTAGTAATGCAATGATGCACCAATTTGCCGGTTCACCATAAAACAACCGGAAGGCTGCATTAAAACTTGCCTCATACAAACCTATATCTTTTACCAGGTGTTTGCTGTTGATGGTTTGTGTAGTACCACTGCTTTCAAAAATGATGGCAGGTTCAAAACCGGTAGTCGCAATGGTTTGCGTTTTAAAAAATGCAATGGGTAAAAAAGGAATATTTTTTATGTTATTTATGGTGGAAGGGTGAATGTGTAAAGCCTGGCAATATTGCTGATATACCTGGTTGTGCTGGTATTGATATTGAAAAAAATCCAGTGCTGTAGTAACAAAATTTGCTTCATTTACGGAAGCTAAATTATTTGATAAAGTTATATTTTTAATGGAACTATTCAATTTCAATCATTAATTTTGAAGTATAATTTACAAAGATGCGTAACACTATTTTAATTGCCCTTGTTTGTTTTATTTTTTTAGGTTGTAAAAAGGATTCTTTTTCTTCAACACCATCTTTAATTTATAAATCAGTAAATACAAAAGTTTTGTTTTCCGGCCAGGTAATAAAATTTACCCTTTCTTTTACTGACAAGGAAGGAAATCTTGATTCCATTTTTATTCAAAAAATTAATCCTTCTTGCAGCCAAAGTAACACTACCGAAAGATTTTACCTGGGCGATGCAATTGTAAAACTCAATAGCAAAAGCGATGACCTCCTGGTTTCATTCGGCTATCGTGTAGATGGCTATCCATCAATTGGTGAACCAAAATGTGATTTTAACGACACCTGTTATTATCGTTTTTCTATAACGGATAAAACTAAACACCACAGCGATACGGTTCGTTCAGAAACTATTGTTATAATGAAACAATAGGAAATTGTGGTGTAACAATTACAGAAAATTCCTTTTAATTGATTACTTCATTTTTGTATAACCATCATGTGCAGATATTTTTGATGCTGCACCTGCTTTATATGCCGGGGATTTAGTTAATTTGTAAAAATTAATTTTCATGGCAAAAAAAAAAGTAAAAGCAGCAAAAAGCATTTTAACGGATCAGTCATATACGTTCCTTAAAAATTATATCAACAATCCTTCTCCTACAGGTTTTGAAAGTTGCGGCCAAAAATTATGGCTTGAATATGTAAAGCCTTATACAGACACTTTTTTTACAGATTCTTATGGCACTGCAGTGGCAGTTATTAACCCAACGGCTGCGTTTAAAGTAGTGATAGAAGCGCATGCAGATGAAATAAGCTGGTTTGTAAATTATATTTCTCCCGAAGGATTTATTTACCTCAAACGCAACGGAGGTGTAGATCACCAGATAGCTCCATCCATGCGGGTATTGGTACATGGCAAAAAGGGTGCAGTAAAAGCGGTGTTTGGATGGCCGGCAATACATACAAGAATGGCAAGCGGCGATAACAAGGAACCTCAACCCAAAGTGGATAATTTATTTTTAGATTGCGGGGCACGTAACAAAAAGGAAGTGGAAGATCTTGGAATTCATATTGGCGCTGTAGCAACCTATGAAGCCGGCTACGAAGAGCTTGCGTACGATTACCTGATAGGCCGTGCGTTTGATAACCGCATTGGCGGTTTTATGATTGCCGAAGTTGCCCGCCTGCTGCAGCAAAATAAAAAGAAATTACCCTTTGGTTTATACATTGTAAATGCGGTACAGGAAGAAATTGGCTTGCGTGGTGCCGAAATGATTGCCCGCAGAATTAAGCCCAATATAGCCATCATTACCGATGTAACGCATGATACTTCTACGCCAATGATCAGCAAAATTATCCAGGGCGATACAGTTTGTGGTAAGGGGCCATCGTTAACTTTTGGGCCCGCTGTGCACAATAAATTATTGGATGTAGTGCAGGAGGTAGCTGCTAAAAATAAGATACCTGTTCAGTTGCACACCGTAAGCAGAAGCACGGGTACTGATACCGATGCGTTTGCCTATGCCAATGATGGATGCCCAAGTGTACTCATTTCTATGCCGCTGCGTTATATGCATACCACGGTAGAAATGCTGCACAAAAGTGATATAGAAAATACCATCAAACTGATGTATGAAACATTGCTGACCCTAACGCCTAAAACTAATCTGAGTTATTTTTAAGGGGCTGTTTTTAATAAAAGTTTTACGATAAAAATGTTGATTCCTGCTAAGAGGTAATTTTTTATACGGTTGCCTGTTTGCACCAAAAATGAATCAGCTTGTTTATAAATTGCGGATTGTTATAAAACTTATCAGGTGTTTTTATCAGCAAGCGATAATTGCATCAGGTAAAAAACAGGCCACTTTTTATGTATGGGTTTGATAACTTTATAAATTCGTTGGCCTAAGATTCATTTGCTGACCCATTTGCTGTACAATGCCATAAAATTTAAGTATGTGCGCATTACATGCAGCAGTAGTAAAATATTTTGAGGTAATAAATAGAAGCGCTGATCAACAGGCGTTTTAATGTACTAATGCAATAATTTTGAAAGTCTTCTTATAACTGGAAGCGGTTTTTTTATGGCAGCACTAACATTTGAACTTCAGCACACAGATACCGCAACAAAAGCAAGAACAGGAAAAATAGCTACAGATCATGGTGAAATTTTAACACCTGTATTTATGCCTGTTGGTACTGCCGGCAGCGTAAAAGCAGTAACACAACAGCAATTGATAAAGGATGTAAAAGCACAGATCATCCTGGGCAATACGTACCATTTATATTTACGGCCGGGTTTGGATGTTTTAGAAGCTGCAGGCGGATTGCACCAGTTTAATGCATGGAACAAACCCATGTTAACCGACAGCGGCGGCTACCAGGTTTTTTCATTGGCTAATAACAGGAAATTGACTGAAGAAGGTGCCCTTTTTCAAAGCCATATTGATGGCAGTAAGCATATGTTTAGTCCGGAAAAAGTAATGGACATCCAGCGCATCATCGGTGGTGATATCATTATGGCCTTTGATGAATGCCCGCCATACCCCAGCGAGTATGGGTATGCAAAAACAAGTATGGAGTTAACCCACCGCTGGCTGCAGAGATGTTTTACCCGTTTTAATGAAACGCCTGACAGATACGGATATACGCAGAATTTATTTCCAATTATACAGGGTAGTACCTATAAAGATTTACGCACTGCATCGGCCCAGTTTGTGGCTTCGCAAAATGCAACCGGCAATGCTATTGGCGGATTAAGCGTAGGCGAACCAATGGAAATGATGTACGATTTTACGGAACATTGTTGTGATATTTTACCGGTGCATAAACCACGTTATCTGATGGGTGTTGGTACACCCTGGAATATATTAGAATGCATTGCGGTGGGAGTTGATATGTTTGATTGTGTAATGCCCACCCGCAACGGCCGCAACGCCATGTTGTTTACCAGTAAAGGTGTTATTAATATTGATAATAAAAAGTGGGAAAAAGATTTTTCGCCCATTGATGACGGTATTGATTGTGAAATGAGCAGTTACTACAGCAAGAGTTATTTAAGGCATTTAATGAAATCAAAAGAATACCTGGGTCTTACAATTGCCAGTGTTCATAACCTGGCTTTTTATCTGTGGCTGGTGGCAGAGGCCCGTTCACATATTGCAGCAGGAGATTTTAAAAGCTGGAAAGAAGCCATTGTTTTGCAGTTGCAACAAAGATTGTAAAGTAGAAAACGCCCTTTCGCTTCGGTAAAAGTTCATCATTGGTATGCGGTATAAGAGGGCGATGCAACCATGCTGCCCATAGCTTGTTGGCCCGGACAAAAAATGAAACCACTCTAAAAAATATTACCCGCTACACAATAATTGAATTTTGGGCATCGTATATTTTAAATTTATCTTTAAAATATAATTAAAAACCAATTCAATATGCCGAAGCAATATTTTTATTTATTGATGGCTTTAATAATGCCTGTTGCAATATTTGCACAGTCTAGCCCGGCGGCCCCAATGAATTTACCGAAAGATGCGCCGGTAAATGTCAGCATTGCTGATGCTAAAAGTGGAAACCTGCTAAGCAACGAAATTGTGGTTTTTAAAAGCCGGGCCAATGGTACCGAATTTCAGGGTTTGTCAGATTCTACCGGAAAATTTACGGTAAGGTTGCCCAATGGTACCAAGTATGATATTTATATCCTGGGCTTTCATGATAGTACCAGTTACAATGTGCTGGACATACCTGCATTAAAAGATAACCAGTATTATAAAAATCCTTTTAATGTGGATATTCAGTTTGAAGCTCCCAAATCTTTTGTGCTGGATAATTGTACGTTTGAAACAGGCAAAGCAACCTTGCAACCTGAGGCCTATAAAGTTGTGGATGAACTGGTGGAATACCTGAAAAGAAAAGAAGATGAAAAAATAGAAGTGGGTGGACATACAGACAATGTAGGTAAGCCGGAAGCAAATATGATTTTATCTACCAACAGGGCAAACACAGTGAGGACCTATCTTTTAACAAAAGGGATTGCACCAGAAAGGGTAACTTTCAAAGGGTATGGTATAACGGTGCCCATTGCCGAAAATGATACTGCGGAAGGCAGGGCTTTAAACCGGCGTACTGAGGTTAAAATAATTGAGTAGGCTTGCATTATTTTCCAATAGAATCGGATGCTTTGATACTCGATAAAATTATCAACTATCACTTTAAAGTTGATAATTAATCTTTGTGAATTTTTATTAAGGTTTCTTTTTTGTTAAATAAATTGTTCTCACTTCGTTAACTATAGCCTTGGTTAAAATAGGATATTGTTCAACAGCTGACTCTATTTTTATCGCAGCGGTATTGGGCGGTATGCTGCCTTCATTTAAAGCTATAATTTTTAAGGTATCAACAGCATTGCCCGAAAGGGCAATTTCTAACACTTTTGTGGTCGCAGTAAGTGTGTAATCTTCTAAAATGTATTTTCCATTTAACAAAATGGCTATTTTGTCGCCATCAATTTGCCCGTTATCCCATAGAGTAAGCTTTACGGTATTTCCTGTAATGGACAATGACTTGCCTTTTTCATTTGAAAGTGTGACTAATTTACCACTGTTTTCCCGGGCAATTTTTTTTGAGTTGTCATGAAACTTGTCTTGCTCATCCCATTTTTTAAGGATCACTGTTGCTTTGTCAGTATTTATTAAATTTATCAGGCCATTTGCACATGCAGTATTTTTATCAATTTTAAAACCGGTAAACTTGCCAGACAAGGTTTCAACTACCTTGTTGTCAGCTATGTTAAGGGTTGCATGAACAAAACATAAGTCATTATTTTTTAAATCAACCTTTGATCTTATAACATTATTTTCCTGAAAACTGATTGTTTTTTTTACAGTATCAAATGAACCAGAAATTTTTGTTTTTGTTTCATTTGGACCGCCGGGGTCCGTGAGACTATAACCATTTAACTTGTTTTCGATGTTTATGGTAAACCGCAGATAATATTTATACGAGGTGTTTTTCGAAATCTTTATATTGCCTGCAAAGTACAGCGTATCGGAGGCATTTGAAAGTTTAGCAAACATTAAAAAAAGAAAAAGCGCAACTATAATTTTCATACTTAAATTTGATTGTATAAAAGGGTTGTGTATAAAAAAGAGGCATGCAATGCAGCCTCTTTTTTATATTAATTAAATATGGTAGACTTAATCGTCAAAGCCCTCTTCAGGAGAAAGGCCACCTGTAAGGATACGGACGAAATCTACGAGCGCCCAAATGCTAACTCCCAGGATCAAGAAGTATCCTACAATTGCCAGTATAGGAATTGACTGGCCCATGCCGGAAACAAATGAAGCGAGACCTGCAATCATCAATGCCAGGCCAGCTACAAAAATTCCCAGTTGCACAAAACCTTTTTGCTTTTGCCCCATGTAAAAACTGTGAATGCCCAAACTGCCTAAAAATATAGCCAGAAGGGCAGCAACGATTTTGCTCTTTCCTCCACCACTCATCGACCTGGAGTTTTCATGCATTACAGTTTTAAGTTGTTTTTTCAATTCCTTACTGGTGGCAGGCTTTTCAATTAGGTCGCTGTTAATGCCATTTTCTGCATTTAGTACAATGGCATCGGCAGGGGCTTTTTCAGTAGGAAATGCTGCCCACAGAGTTGTGGCAGTGAAAAATAAAAATAGTGTACTCAACAGAGCAAGTTTGGACAAATGCTTCATTAGATGTTAATTTAGGTTAAGAAAGAATGAAAGTTAGTGAACTATTCATAAAAGAGTGAAACAATTTAATAACTTGATGAATATTTTTATTCGGTTATTTTTTTTAAAATATTATACATCTATTATAAAGAATTAAATCTCAATCAGAAGAAGCTAATTTTTTTGGAGTGATGCATCCGTTGATCTTTATTTATTTTTGTCAGTCGTTCTTTGGCAATATGCAATAAAAAATACACAAAGAAATACAACTGCCTTACGCACCGGTACTAACTGTTATCTGGGAGAAGTTATTGTGTAGTAGCTACTAATTACATGCTTTTTGAATTGCTCCTGCTGGTTACCCGTTGTAATTTCACAAATACTTTGCCATCCACATTTTACTGCCTGCCTGTTTTAGGTTAGTTTTGCAGCCAACCGAAAATGAAAAAGTTAGACAAGTACATACTAAAAAATTTTTTAACCACCTTTGTTTTTTGCCTCCTGCTATTTACTGTTATAGTGGTGGTGATTGATACCAGCGAAAAAACAGACGACTTTCATAAATCGGGCTTATCGTTATGGACCATTATTAAAGAATATCATTTTGGTTTTATTCCGCGTATTGATGCCATGTTATTTCCATTATTTGTTTTTATTGCAGTAATATTTTTCACCGCAAAAATGGCCGACCGCTCAGAAGTAATTGCAATACTTAGCAGTGGTGTAAGTTTCAGGCGTTTTTTACTTCCTTACTGGATTGGAAGTTTTTTACTGGCCATTATATTATGGCTGGGCTACCAGTTTGTGTTACCAAAGGCCAATACGGTATGGGGCGTTTTTCAGGCAAAATATGTGGATGTTAATTTTGGAGGAAATGAAAATAAATCTTTTATGCAGAATTTTTATTTTCGCATGGATTCTAATACCTACGCAGGTTTACGCAGCTATGATACTGCCAGTAAAACCGGATCTAATTTTTTTATACAGGAGTTTAAAAAAAATGAAATGGTTTACAACCTGCGGTGTGAAAATATTTCGTGGGATACTGCTGCACGAAAATGGAAGTTGACCAATGTACTTCAGCGTACGTTTAACGGCGATAAAGAAAAGATAAGGCACAATGACGCATTGCTGGTTGGGTACAATTTTAAACCTGTTGATCTGCGCCGCGATGAATATTTAAAAGACCGCCTGCCCACACCAGAACTGGATCATATGATAAGGATGGAAAAGATAAGAGGTTCTGAAGACATCAATTCTTTGCTGGTAGAGCGTTATAACCGGGATGCCATTCCTGTATCGGTCATTATTTTAACTGTGATTGGTGTCTCACTTTCTTCCCGAAAAGTTAGGGGCGGCAGTGGGTTTCACCTGGCCGTTGG
The DNA here is from genome assembly GCF_014377975.1 of Ferruginibacter sp. Classification (GTDB taxonomy): domain Bacteria; phylum Bacteroidota; class Bacteroidia; order Chitinophagales; family Chitinophagaceae; genus Ferruginibacter. The sequence goes on along the minus strand of NZ_JACMOO010000139.1, from coordinate 598 downwards.
TGTTATACTGAGTGTATTATATATTTTATTTGGCCGCTTTTCGCTGGTGTTTGCAACCAAGGGAAACTTTACTCCATTTCTTGCTGCCTGGGTACCCAATATTATATTTGGCTTTATTGCCCTGTATCTTTACCGCAGGGCAGCCCGGTAAATTTTCCTGTACTTTAAATTTTGTCTAAAGCTAAAAAGGTTTAACAGTTAATAAAGGGTTGTTGATATTTTTTACCCAATAGTCTTTTGCTTTTTCCGGTGTATCCTTTTTTATTTTCAAACCCAGCTACAATGCAGTACCATAAATAAATTACGGGAGAGGTGTTTTGTTGTGCAGCCGTTATTTTAGTAATACAACCGGAAATAAAAAAAAGAGGAGATAATTTTTTTATTTGAGTATAGTTGCATGAATATGCACAGGAAAAGATTCAATAAAACTAGTAGCGCAGAACAGGATTATAAAAATTATCCCTTTACAATTTTATGATAACTGGTAGCAATTCCTTTTATTAAAGAAGAACTGAAACCCTGGTGTTCCATTTCATTTAAACCTGCAATGGTACAGCCTTTGGGAGTAGTAACCTTGTCAATTTCCTGCTCGGGATGG
>NZ_JACMOO010000138.1 GCF_014377975.1 Ferruginibacter sp. | reverse complement strand
CCCATAGAAACTGTGGATGAATTTAAAAAGCAGTTGCAACAATTAAAGAAAGAGCATCCCAAAGCAGTACATCATTGTTTTGCTTACAGGCTTGGTACTGACGGAAATAGTTTCAGGATAAGTGATGATGGCGAGCCTTCTGGCACAGCAGGCAGACCCATTTTAGCGCAAATAGATAGTAAGTCTATTACAAATACTGCCATCATCGTAGTACGTTATTTTGGAGGTACACTACTGGGTGTTCCCGGATTGATCAATGCGTATAAAACGGCTTCCACACTGGCTTTACAGGTAGTTCCGGTTATTCAAAAGCAGGTAGAAGTGAACTATAGCATTCACTTTGATTATACACAAATGAATGAAGTGATGATGGTAATGAAGCAATATAGCTGTACCATCATCAGCCAGGAAATGCAATTGTTTTGTCTAATAAAAGCAGGCATCGCAAAAAGTCGTCTGCCGGAAGTATTGTACCTGTTGAAAGAACTACAGGTAGATGTTGAAAAAATTAAATGACGGGAGGTGCTTTTCTAAAAATATGTATTGGGAAATTTATCTTTGTTATACAATAATAAAAATGGATATTGAAGAAATGAGGGAATATATTTTGCAAAAGCCTTTGGTAACGGAAGGTTTTCCCTTTGGTGAGGATACGCTGGTTTTTAAAGTAAAGGAAAAGATTTTTTTTCTTGCCGGTTTAAACGGCACCCCCTTGCAGTTCAATGTAAAATGTGATCCTGAAAAAGCTATTGAATTGAGGGAAGCATATCCTGAAAGTATTTTACCAGGCTACCACATGAATAAAAAACACTGGAATACGGTTATTGCAGATGGCACAATAACCAGGAAATTATTAAAGGAAATGATTGACGACTCCTACAATTTGGTAGCTAAAATAAAGTCGCGTTAATTCCTTGTTTGTTTCCAGTTCTGCTTTTGGATTCTTTCATCATTTCAATGGCTGATAGGATATGTTTTATTTTTGTCTCCCCTGTTTTTAATTCTTCAATCCATTGCTGCATATTCCTACTTGTGTGAGGAAGCAAAAGATTCGAAAGTTTATGGTGTCTTTTTTCAAAAAAATTTGTTTCTTATTAAAAAAAGAATAAAACCCTGCAACTAAATTTTCATCTTAAATAATCATTCACCCTCTGCTGTATTACTTTTTTTACAGATTTCCAGGTTTGTCCTTTCATACTTTTGGGAGCTTCGCTTTCTTCAGCTTCATCAAAATAAATAATTGCTTGTGGTATTGAAATTAATAATTGATGTGATGGGTATTTTTGAGAGTGAAACCCGATTATTTCTTTAAGGCTGTAGTGAGTGAATATTTCAGCAAGGTCCCAAAAATTCTTTTTCCTGCCCCTTCCCAATATTGCCTGTATAAATTCTGATGGAATCTTCAGTAACGGTCGCATCAATTTGTTTGTGCGAATATTGAATGAAGTCTACTTTTATGCCGTTTATAAAACAAAAAATTGCAAACTTAGAATCTTTGTTTTCATATTTAAAATTTTCGCTGAAAGTATTTTGCAAAGCTGTAGTAAGAGTGAAATAATCAAATGATCCCGTGGTGAATAAATCCAGATCAATGGAAGTTCTGTGTCCATACCGGAGAGATAATGCAGTGTTACCAACTAATGTGAAACCCGCCAGCTCAGGAATTGACATTAATTTTTTTAATAAGGAAAAAATTCCGGGTTCAACTGTCTGAGTGTGTAGCATCTGAATGCAATAAGAGGTTTGTCTAAAATAGCGCTTGCCAGGTATATTTTACGTAAAGGGAGATATTTTGTGTTCAACAATACATCACCAATCTTTTCATCTCCATAAAACCTTCTGCACATGCGGATATCTTCTACGTCGCCTCGTTCAAAAACCCGCTCAATAATAAAAGATGCTTTTTTTTCAAAGTCCAGTTTTTCTGCATCTACATCCCAAAAAATTTTTTTGTGATCGTATGGTTTGGCGGGCATTTGCATTATTTAACGGTAAGATTTGTTTAGCCAAATTTTTATTTAAACCGTTCGCTCACCACCAGCTCTTTACTTCCATCCCTGTAAATATAAAAACCTTCACCAGTTTTAATACCTGATTTTCCAGCCATTACCATGTTTACCAATAAAGGACAGGGAGCGTATTTTGGGTTACCAAACCCATCCTGTAATACTTTTAAAATACTCAGGCAAACATCCAGTCCGATAAAATCAGCCAGTTGCAATGGTCCCATCGGGTGCGCCATTCCCAGTTTCATTACCGTGTCAATCTCTTCAACACCAGCCACGTTTTCGTATAAACTATAAATGGCTTCATTGATCATGGGCATTAAAATACGATTGGCAATAAACCCCGGATAATCATTTACAACACAAGGAATTTTTCCTAACTGTTTACTAAGGTCAACAATTAAATGGGTTACTTCTTTTGTGGTACTATAGCCATTAATTATTTCAACCAATTTCATCACCGGCACCGGGTTCATAAAATGCATACCAACCACCAGTGCAGGGCGTTTGGTAGCTGCCGCTATTTTTGTAATGGAGATGGAAGAAGTATTGGTAGCGAGTATGCAACCTTCCGGTGCAGCTTCATCTATCTGTTTAAATATTTTTAATTTAAGTTCTGTATTTTCTGTAGCGGCTTCAATAACCAGTTGCGCATTTTGTACACCCGCTGCAATGGCTGTTTGGGTGGTAATATTTGCCAGGGCTGCTTTTTTCTGATCTTCAGAAATAGTTTCTTTTGCAACCTGTCTATCTAAATTTTTAGCAATGGTTGCAACGGCTTTTTCTAATTGTGCAGCACTCACATCAATTAATGTAACCAAAAAACCATTTTGGGCAAACACATGTGCAATACCATTGCCCATGGTTCCCGCACCGATAACACTTACATTTTTTATCATAAAAATTTCAATGTTGGGCCAAAGCCCTTTTGTAATTTATTTTTATTTCTTCCTGGTTTGCAGGCCTGGGCAGCTCAGCGGATTTTATCAACTTATAAAGTACATAATTGCAGCCCAATCATCCAATAAAAATTCATATTTTACAGACAGTCTCAAAATATAACGGCGTCAAATTTAAAGCGCTCAATACTGAACTAAACGTAAAAGAGTGCGACGCCAATGAAGCCAAATAAAATTGTAATGCCTGTTCAATAAAAATTACAAAACACAATATTCTTATCGTTCTTCTTCATTTCCTCTCCTTGGGTCCGAAAGCGGTGAATTTTTATTTAAACGCATTCAAACCCGTCACGTCCATCCCCGTTATCAACAAATGAATATCATGCGTGCCTTCATAGGTAATCACACTTTCCAGATTCATCATGTGGCGCATAATGGGATATTCGCCGGTAATGCCCATCCCGCCCAGCATCTGGCGAGCTTCCCTGGCAATATTGGTAGCCACTTCGCAGGCATTTCTTTTAGCCATGCTTACCTGTTGCGGTGTAACTTTTCCTTCGTTCATCAATACACCTAAGCGCCAGTTTAACAATTGTGCTTTGGTAATTTCCGTAACCATTTCGGCCAGTTTTTTTTGCTGTAACTGAAAACCGGCAATGGGTTTACCAAACTGAATTCTTTCTTTACTGTATTCTAAAGCAATATGATAGCAATCCATTGCTGCACCAATGGCTCCCCAGGCAATTCCATAGCGGGCCTTGGTTAAGCAACCCAACGGACCTTTCAATCCTTTTATGTTCGGCAAAATATTTTCTTTCGGAACTTTAACATTGTCAAAAACAAGTTCGCCGGTAGCACTTGCACGCAGACTCCATTTACCATGCGTAGTAGGCGTGCTAAAACCTTCCATTCCCCGCTCCACGATGATGCCTCTAATTTCGCCCGCATCATCTTTTGCCCACACTACTGCCACCTGTGCAAAGGGCGCATTACTGATCCACATTTTAGCACCATTTAAAACCACATATCCGTCACCGTTGTCTTTAAAATTAGTGAGCATGCCTGCAGGGTCGCTGCCATGGTCGGGTTCTGTTAATCCAAAACATCCCAGCCATTCACCGCTGGCCAGTTTTGGTAAAAACTTATTGCGCTGTGCTTCGCTGCCATACTGGTAAATAGGAAACATCACCAAACTGCCCTGCACACTTGCGGTAGAACGCACACCGCTGTCGCCCCGTTCCAGCTCCTGCATCATTAAACCATAGCTGATATAATCCAGTCCGCCACCGCCATATTGTTCAGGCACGGTTGGTCCAAAGCAGCCAAGGTCGCCCAATTGTTTAATAATCTGTTGTGGAAATTCGGCCCGCTGCGCATAATCTTCGATGATCGGGCTGATTTCTTTTTTAACATAATTGCGTACGCTTTCCCTTACCAGCTTATGTTCTTCGGTTAATAATTCATCTACATTAAAATAATCCGGACTTTGAAAATTATCTGTTTTAGCTGCCATAAGAATCGTTAATTAATTATTTAATCAATGTACTGTTTGTTTATTTTTTTTGACCAGGCGTTTGTAATGCTATTTGGCTTCATTGGCGTCGCACTCTTGTACAATAATTCATTATTGTACTTTTACCAAAGCGTAGAATAGAAAATAAATTAACCTGATTCAGCTGATTGAAACTGATTTTTTTAATGGCTTCAAATCAGCTATTCCTTGTTTCATCATCCGCAGGTAACGACACAATATTGATCTATTTTTTATCCGTTTAACATCTGCACAATCAGCGATATCCGTATTCAATCAATGGCAAAGATAATATCTTCAACCCCACAAATATATTTGTGTTTAGCTTTAAAGTAACATTGTTTAAAACGCCATGTCTCTATATTATTAAAACAATTTTTTTTGGAACTGACAGCATAGCTAAATAAAAAAAAGCTTCAAGAACGCTGCAAAAAAGACGAATCCACGGGCTAAATAAAAAAGGTTATAACAAGACAATGTTCAAGCCAACCACGGAATGTTAAACTGTGTGGGCATAGTGGAAGATGAATCGCTTAATTAGAAAATCAAATGGCAGCAAGGTAGCCCGCCATTTCTGTTTGATATTGCAAAGCAATGGCCCTTGCTTCTGTAGTAAAGTCTTCTTTTTCACTGGCATAAATAATGGCCCGGCTGGCATTTACCAACAGGCCACCATCTTTGTTGAGCCCGTATTTGCTTACCTCTTTTAAACTGCCGCCCTGGAAGCCAACACCCGGCACCAATAAAAAATGATTTGGAATAATTGCACGAATCTCAGCTAACAAACTTGCTTTGGTGGCACCAATTACAAACATCAGATTGCCGTCCGTACCCCAGGTACTTACTGTTTTCAAAACTGTTTCATATAAAAAATGATCGCCGGTTTTTTGTTGTTCAAAATCTTTGCTGCCACTGTTGCTGGTTAATCCCAATACGATGGCCCATTTGTTATCAAATTCCAAAAAAGGGCGAACGCTGTCTTCACCCATGTAGGGAGCAACTGTTATAGAATCAAAGTTCAATGTTTCAAAAAATGCCCGGGCATATTGGGTAGAAGTATTGCCGATATCGCCACGTTTGGCATCGGCAATGGTAAAGTGTTCATCGGGAATATAACTGACCGTTCTTTCCATAATGTCCCATCCTTTTGATCCCAGCACTTCGTAAAAAGCGGTATTGATTTTATACGCTACACAAAGATCTTTGGTGGCATCAATGATCTGCCTGTTAAACTCAAAAATGGCATCGGGATGAGATTTGAGGTGCGTTGGTATTTTCTCAAAATCAGTATCCAGCCCCACGCAGAGGTATGATTTTTTTAATTGTATTTGTTCAATAAGTTGTTGTCTTGTCATAATAATTAAATGTCATTTTTATCAATACCAGCTTGTTTAAGGATTGCTAAGAAAGTTCGTTTCTTTAAATCTTTACTGTCATGTACAGGAACAATAACAGTAATATTTGTGGCTGAATTATAAAAGAGTTGGTGACAACCTTTAGAGCGTTTAAAAATAAATTGATTGTTTTCCAAAAGCTTAATTAAATGCTGTGGAGATTGGTTCATGCAGTTTGGAGATTGATGGAATATTCCAGGGTATTACTGTTGTCAGGTATAAATTCTCCTCTCAATTGAAGTTCTTCTACATACAATTCAATGGCTTCTTTTGCCATTATTAAAGCTTCATCAATGGTGTCGCCCTGGGTAATGCAACCTGGTAATGCAGGCACGGTAACCATATAACCACCCTCTTCTTCTTTGTTTAATAGTATTTTATAATTGTATTGCATAATAAACTCCACCTCAAAAATAAAAAAATAAAACCAAATTTTATACTTTGTTTGTGTTGATGCGCTTTTGCATTTCATGCGCAACGTTGATACAATTACTATCAGCAGTTTTTTTCAATTGCTCAATAATATTTATTTGTTCTACCTGGCTTTTATTCTGACTTAATTTAAAAATATTGTCAAGCCTTTCCACTTCAATTGTAAATCCTTTAATTGCTTGCAGCATCTTATCAATATATTCTTTCGACATTGTATTAAATGCTGCAGCGGTTGCTATGCCTTCATATTTATCAGTCACTGCTTTAATTGCTTTGTAAGTGCCTTTATCGTCTGTAAAAGTAATTTTGCCTTTTGCATGCACCGTCATATAATTCCAGGTAGAAGCAGATTGTGGATTGTTGTACCAGCTTGCACTTACATAACAGTGTGGCCCATTAAAAATTACCAATACTTCGCTATTTGATACAAATGCCTTATGATGATCTGTGTTTTTCATCAGATGACCCGATAAGATAATTTTGCCATCTTTTTCTACAGCAACTTCTAATGGTACATGCGTAGCCACCGGGTATTGTTCTCCAACGCCCGTAATAATTGCGAAAGAATTTTCTTTCATAAAAGCAATTATTTTGGCCGGATCTTTTTCTGTAAAATGAGGAAGGCTATACATTAAGCTGCATTTAAAATTTGTTGCAACAATTGGGCAAAAATAAAAATTTCTTCAAAGCTATTGTACAAAGGAACCGGCGCAACCCTTATTACATTTGGCTCTCTCCAGTCTGCAAAAATACCATTGGGTAATAACTGATCAAAAACAATTTTAGCATTTTTATGAACCGAAAAAGACACCTGGCAACCTCTTTCATCCGGGTTGGCAGGCGTAATAATTTTAAATTTTTCTACCGGCTGGTTGATGTGATTGAGCACAAAAAAAAGATATTCACTTAATGCGTTGCTTTTTTGCAGTAAATTATGGAAACCTGCTGCTGCAAACACTTCCAATGCTGATTTGTGTGCAGCAAGTAATATTATTGGCGGTGTGCTCATGGCCCAGCTTTCCGCTGTTGCTGTTGCTGTAAAAGTGTTTTGCATTTTAAAGCGGTTATTGGCATCGTTGCCCCACCAGCCTTCCAGCCTAAGCAGATTTTTATCGCTTATATTTCGTTTATGTATAAATGCTCCGGCAATTGCCCCAGGACCACTGTTTAAATATTTATAGTTGCACCAGCAGGCAAAATCAACCTGCCAGTCGTGCAATTGTAATTTGATATTGCCGGCAGCATGTGCCAGGTCGAATCCGGCGTAAGCACCGGCTTTATGGGCAGCTTTAGTTATTGTCTGCATATCAAAAACCTGTCCGGTATAATAATTAATGCCACTGAATAATACGAGTGCAACACTATCTTTATTTTCTTCAATCGCAGCAATAATATCTTCTGTTGTTATAAGTTCTGTTCCTTCTTTCGGATGTACTTCTATGATCGCGTCTGCCGCATCAAAACCGTGCAATTTTACCTGTGATTGAAAAGCATATTGATCGGATGGAAATGCTTTTGCTTCGCAGATGATTTTATACCGTGTGGCAGTTGGCTGATAAAATGAGATCATCAGTAAATGAAGATTTACGGTAAGGTGATTCATTGTAACCAGTTCTTCTTCGGTTGCTCCAATGATGTCACACAACAACGGGGTGATTTTGTTTTGATAATTTAACCAGGGATTGTTACCTAAAAAAAAGCCTTCCACACCAAAGTTGGCCCAGTCTTGCAGAATGATCATTACTTCATCCCGTGCCGTTTTTGGTTGCAGGCCAAGCGAGTTGCCTAAAAAGTAAATGGCGCGTTTTCCTTTTAACTCCGGTGCATAAAATTGTTCCCTGAAATGATGGAGCGTATCTTTACTATCCAGTGCTTGCGCATACTCCAATAAAAATTTATGTTGCATAAAAAATGGGTTACTGATTAAATAAATTGGGATAGTCTGAAATAATTCCATCAACACCCAGGGCTTTTAATTCAGCTATTTTCTTTGTATCATTTACCGTCCATGGAATTACTTTTATGTTTTGCAGGTGGCATTTTTCAATGAGTGTTTTATTCACCAGTGTATTTTCCGGGCTGTAAATTGTTGGGGTAAATCCAAGCACTTTTATTTGTTCTTCAAAAGATCTTTTATCAAACATTTCGATTAGCACGGCGGTTTTTATGGCCGGGTAATGCTGATGCAAATATTGCAGGCTTCTGAAATCGAAGGATTGGATGATAACCTGCTGTTCCATCTTTTTTTCAATGATAAGGTTCATTAACCATTCCACAAATTCTGGTGGTGCCGGGTGATAGATGTTATCTGTTGCCGGCATGCATTTGGTTTCGATATTGAAAAAAGGATAAACCCTTTTACTGTTGGCCATGTATTTTTTTACACTATCAAAAACATCAGATAACAGTGGTTTTGAAACAGCCATTTTTTGTTGCTGCGGAAAAGAGGGGTGCGGTTTTAAGCCTACATCATAGGTTTTGATGGAATCATACTCCATCTGGTACATATTGTAAGTATGTTCTTCTTTTATATTTATAAAACTACCGTCGGGTTTGGTAGTGATGATATGATTAAAAAATGGTTCGTGGCTCAACAATATCTTTTTGTCTTTGCTAAAACTTGCGTCCATTTCTAATGTAGTCACGCCAATATCCAATGCCTTCAGCATGGCGGGGATTGTATTTTCAGGCATCAGGCCGCGGCATCCACGATGACCTTCTTTATCAAAAGCGGGCAACTCCGTTGCAGAACGCAAAGGAAGTTTTTTATGTTGAGTGGTCATCTTTTTATTGCAGGCAAAGGAAACCAGCAGAAGTAAAAAAAATAGTGTGGTTGTTTTTAATTGTGACCCCATTTAAACCGGAAGATTGATATTTAATAATAAAACTATATTGAAGGCCATTGCTGCCCGGTGCGAAACAGTACAAGAAGGCTATGCAACGATTTACCACATGGCTTCTTAACCCGGACAATACCTGGTTGTTTTACTCAATCATTTCCACTATCTGGGTTGGCGACATGTTGGCATTTCTCATGGCAATACCCCGGGTAGCATTGGCTGTAAAATCAAGGAATGCTTTTTTGGTTAACTCGTCGTCTCCTGCCATGACCGGTATACCGGCATCGCCGCCTTCGCGGATGGATTGTACAATGGGTATTTGCCCCAGAAACGGCAGATCAAATTCTTCGGCCAGGTTTTTACCGCCGTTTTTTCCAAACAGGTAATATTTATTATCCGGTAATTCTGCCGGGGTAAAGTAACTCATGTTTTCTACCAGGCCAATGATGGGCACTTTTAATTGTGCCTGTCCAAACATGGCGATGCCTTTTTTGGCATCGGCCAGCGCAACTGTTTGCGGTGTAGTAACTACAATAACGCCGGTTACCGGAACAGTTTGTACTACTGTTAAATGAATATCGCCGGTGCCGGGTGGCATATCAATTACCAGGTAATCCAGTTCACCCCAATCCACATCGCTTACAAACTGGCGGATGGCACTGCTTACCATGGGGCCACGCCAAACTACCGCTTGCTTTTCATCTACCAGTAAACCAATACTCATCATTTTAATGCCAAATTTTTCGATGGGTACAATCAAACCCTTTCCATCCACATCCTTCATCAGCGGTCTTTCGCCTCTTACACCAAACATAATATGCTGGCTGGGGCCGTAAATATCCGCATCCATTAAACCTACTGATGCGCCACTTTGTGCCAGTGCCAATGCAAAATTGCTGGCAACGGTACTTTTGCCTACGCCGCCTTTGCCGCTTACTACTGCAATGATATTTTTTACGCCGGTTAAAACTGTTTTGGCATCTGTACGGTTACTGCTGGTATTGCTGGTAAAATTTACCTGTACAATTGCTTGTTTGTTCACTAATAATTTAACTGCATTGATGCAGGCATTCATGATCAGATCTTTTAACGGGCAGGCTGGTGTGGTAAGCACTACCGTAAAAGATACTTCATTGCCATTGATTGCAATATCTTTTACCATGTTAAGGGTTACCAGGTCTTTTCCAAGATCGGGTTCCTGTACATTGCTTAGTGCCTTCAGGATATCTTCATTAGTCATCAGTTCAATTTTTTGTTAAAAAGCTTTCTTTGAAGTAAAATTAACCATTGATGCCCTTACTTTGTTTATTAATTAAGGAATGTTGTTACATTTGAAAGTACAACTTTTGTTAACCAACGTAACTGCTTCGTTTTATTCAACAAAATTGGGTAAATGTGCAGTAACTGAATTTTTTTGAATGAAACTATTTTTACGATATTTTTTTATAAGTGCATTATTAATTCCGCTTGCTGCAAAGGCTCAATTTGAAAATTTCAAAGATTCTGTTGTAGAATTGTATGGCGTTGTTATGACGGCTGACAGTCTGCAGGCATTGCCCTCCGTGAGCATTGTGGTAAAGGGAACAACCAGGGGTACTTTTACCAATAATCAGGGAGTATTTAGTATTGTGGTTTTAAAAGGTAACGCCATTGAATTTAGCAGTGTGGGTTATAAAGCCAAAACAGTGATTATTCCAAAAAATATTGAGGGCAATCAATACAGTGTACTACAGTTAATGGTTACCGATACGGTTTTTCTGGCGGCAACGATTATTAAATCGAGGCCAACCAGGGAGCAGTTTGAAAGAGATTTTTTAAAAACCAAAGTGCCAGACGATAATCTTGAATTAGCGCGGCAAAACAACGATGAAGACCGGCGGCGCTTTTTAATGTCGACCCTGCCAAGAGACGGTAAAGAGGCAGCTAACAAATATTTAAGTCAACAATCTGCAAAATATTATTATGCCGGGCAGGCACCTCCACAAAATATCTTTAATCCATTTGCCTGGGCCGATTTTATAAAAGCGTGGAAAAGGGGAGATTTTAAAAAGAAGTATTAGCGTTATTTAGTACACGGGGTATTGACTAAAAATTTTTTTATGATTGCGTGTGTTTCCTTCCTTGTTTTTAATTATTCAGGTAGATATTGTATCAACAGTCTCTTATTTTAACCGGCCATCACCAATTTCTTCCAAAGCTTTATTCCGCTATCTGTTAAAATTTATTCCGGTAAATTTGTAAGGTGTTCATTTAGATAGGGAAAGCGAAAATAATTTTACCATGATTTTTTTTTTGATTGGGTTTATGGGAAGCGGCAAAACGCATTGGGGAAAAATATGGTCGCAAACTCATGGATGTACATTTATAGATCTGGATGAGCATATTGAAAAAAAGGAGGGCCAGACGGTTGCAGATATTTTTGAACATAAAGGAGAAAAGTATTTTAGAAAAATTGAAGCTGAAACTCTACGTTCTTTTAAAGGACTAAACAATACTATTGTTGCCTGTGGCGGTGGTACGCCTTGTTTTTATGAAAATATGCAATGGATGAATGAGTATGGTATTACCATTTACCTTAGTACCAGCAGCCCTAAAATTTTAGAAAGGGTATTGTTAGAGCAGGAAAAAAGACCATTGCTTAAAAAAATGAACCCGGCTGAACTGCTGTTTTTTATCGAACAAAAATTAAAAGAAAGGGCCCCTTTTTATAACGCTGCAAAACATATACTGCCCTCCGAAAATTTATCAAATCAAACATTTGGTAATTTATTCAGCAAAGTACAATCTTCTTTTTAAAAATTTATCTGTATGCAAAAAGGCTTTATAAAATCAGCGGCATTACTCGGTGCTTTGTCTGTTATGTTGGGTGCTTTTGGTGCACATGCACTTAAACAACTGATCAGCGAAAAAAGTGTGGCCATTTTTGAAACCGGTGTACGCTACCAATATTATCATGTAGTGGCTTTGCTGATTACCGGTATTTTATACAAGGAGTTTACTAATAATTATTTGTTATGGGCCGGTCGTTTATTTTGCCTGGGCATGTTATTTTTTTGCGGGTCTTTATACCTGATGGCCTTTATTGAAATAACCACTCACCCGGAATTAAAATGGATTGGAGCTATTACTCCTTTGGGAGGTGTTTGTTTTATTGCAGGCTGGTTGTTACTGGCGGCTGGAGTTAATAAAAAACTGACTGGCAACGGTACTGTATAAAGTAACCAGGGTGCCATTTTTATTTTCAATAGAAAATTCAAGACCTGATTTTATCATTCTTTGTTTCATGTTCTTTAATCCGTTTCCAAAAGAACGTATATTATCAAAATCAATTCCAACGCCATTATCCTGGATATACAATGATATCCGGTCTGTTTCTTTTTTAAATACCAGCGATACTTCCGTGGCTTTTGCATGTTTTAAAACATTATTCAGTGCTTCTTTTACTACTAAAAAAATATGGCGTCTTATTTCTCCGTTCACTACAAATTCAGGTAAATCAGCACTAATTTTTACTGTGCATCTTATGCCGGTGTTTTCAAAATATTCAATTGCGTAACTGCGTATATAGGCAGCCATATTTCCAAAAGAATCATTGCTGCTGTTCATCGTCCATATAATGGCATTCATGTTATTCAGCAACTCATTGGCAGAAGAAGAAATTTTTTCAATTTCAGGGACTGTTTCTTTCCCCAACCTGCTTTTGGCCAGTTCGCTAAACAGGCGGATGGCGGTAACACCTGCACCAAGATCATCATGCATATCAGCGCTGATGCGGTTTCGTTCTTCCTGTTGTGCGTTGAGAACAGCCAGTTTTGATTCGAAAATTTGCTTTTCTGCTGCTAATTTCATCGCTTCCTGTTCTTTAATTGTATCAATCAATTCTACCCGGTTTTTGTAGGTTAATCCAAGCAGAAAAAAAATCAGTTCACAAACAATACCCAGTTCAAAATATATCAGGGCATTTGTAAAAATACCACCTGTTTTTCTACCCGGTAATACAATCAACAAAAAAGATATGATGGAAAAAAATATTAAAATTGCATTGCCCATGGCGAGGTAATTAATCAGCCGGTTTTTTTGTTTAATGCCAATGATGATATACAATATTCCAATTGCAAGACAAATGATTTTGGTGCTGTTTTCCAGAATGTTTTGTAACCAAAAATTATTGGTAAAAAAATAGATGTAACTAAAAGCTGTTAAAAGCATCAGCAATAATCTTTCTTCGTAATAAAATATTTTATGCAGACCAGGATAATTTGTGGCTGTATTTAAAAATTTACGTGTAAAGGCAATATAGAAAATAGTGCCGGCAACAAGCATAGCAAAAGCAAGGTAACCCATAAAAAAGCTGGAAAAAATACCACTTCTTTTTCCTGTATAAGTATTAAAGTAAATAAGAATAAACATACAAATTACGTAAAGACAGTTATATAGAAATTCCTTTTTCCGGCTAAGGTTAAAGTTGGCACCATTAAAGAATATCATCATCAGCAACAGTCCGCTTAGCAAATACCCGATAACAAGGTCATTGTAATTTGAGGTATACAATATTTTTTGATATCGGGGCAGGTATTTTTTTTTAATAATTTCAAGCGCAAAAGCATTGAATTTTCTTTTGGTAAAATGCAGCTCAGTAATAAAAGATTTTTTATCATAGGCAGAAAAATAAATGGGTTGAAATCCATCTTCTTTGCTTTCATCTGCAAGCTTCAAAAAGCTACCGGCAGGTAAAATTTTATACAGGCTAATACTACGGAAAGAATTGCCGGGATAAAAATAAATAGTGTCCTGCGTGGAAGAACTGTTTTGCAGCGTAAACTTTATATATACAGTTTTATCAATCCAGGCGGACGGTATATAATTTTTAATTTTATACCAGGATAAGTTTTTCCATTGCTGTTGTAAAATATTGTCCAGGGTTACTGTACCGATGCTATCAACCAGTACTTCGCATTTATCGGCAATTGAATAAACATCTTTAAAGAGTGTAACATCTGTGGTAAGGCTGTCAGCAATGGATTGCCCGGTAGCACAGGCATAAAAAAAACTAAATATAAGGATGCAAAGTAATTTCCTCAACTGCGTAGGTTTTACCAAACCTACATCTTTTCGTTGATATCTTTTTATCCTGGTGCAATCAAATTCTGTAATGATACAGTAATGGTTTTATATATCTTTGTCGGTAATGGCTAGTAAAGTAAAATCAGTTAAATCCAAAGCTCCCGGTAAGGTTGGATTAAAAGCAGAAACAGAAGAGAAAGTAGGAGTAAAGCAATTGCTAAAGGATGAACGTACGCATAAAATAATGGGCACCATTTTATTACTGATGGCTTTTTTATTCTTTATTGCGTTTACCTCTTATCTTTTTACGTGGCAGGAAGACCAGGATAAAGTTTTTTTACACGGCTATAAATTATTGCTGGGTACGGATGCCAAAGTAAGTAATCTTTTAGGCACTTTCGGAGCTTTTATTTCACACTTTTTTATTTACAAAGGTTTTGGTGTTGCTTCTTATTTTTTGTGCAGTTTCTTTTTTGTTTCGGGCAGTAATTTATTTTTTGGAAAAAAAATATTTTCTGTTCGGCGTAACATTAAGTATGTAATTACGGGATTAATTATAGTAAGTGCAACTGCCGCGGTATTGATGAATGGCAAGGTATTTCCCTGGGGTGGTGCTGTTGGTAATATGCTAAGGGATTGGATGTATAAAACGATTGGGGAGGTTGGTACACTGGCGGTGTTAGCGGTAGCAATACTGGTGTATATTATCTGGCGTTTTAATCCGGTTTTTGCATTGCCTGCTAAAAAAGTTTACGTACCGGTAATAAATGAGGAAGCTACGGATGAACCAGTTGAAGAAGGGGAAACATCGGTGTTGCCGGCGGAAATAAATAAGACGGCCATCAGGGGCAGTAAAGTTAAAGGGGATAATGGAATGCTTAATATTCCATTAGAAATGAACCCAGGCCTTAACCATGATTTACAGATTATTGAAAGGGAATTACCATCTGTGGCATCGGGAAACCTGAAGTCGTTTGAAGTGAATGCCGCAGAGGAAGCAAGACTTTTTATACAGGATGCCGAAACAGATATACCAGATAATATAAAGAATAAGGAGGGCAAAAATACCAGCGGTTCTGCGCTTGAACTGGAAATTAAATCAGAAACCGAACTGGCTGCCGAACAGGAACATGCTGCTATCAAACAAACCAAATCAACAGGAATTGACACACCGTACGATCCAATTTTAGACCTGCGGGATTATAAATATCCGCAACTTGATTTGCTGGAAGCTCATGGCAGTGAAAGGATTGTGCAAGACCCTGCAGAACTGGAAGCGAATAAAAACCAGATTATCAATACGCTCAAAAATTACGATATCAATATTCAGAAAATTTCTGCAACAGTTGGCCCAACAGTTACATTGTATGAAATTATTCCTGCTGCGGGCGTGCGTATTTCAAGAATAAAGAACCTGGAAGATGACATTGCCCTAAGCCTTGCGGCATTGGGTATCCGCATCATTGCACCCATCCCTGGTAAAGGCACCATTGGTATTGAAGTACCCAACGCAAAAAAAACAATTGTAAGCATGCGTACTTTGCTGGATACAGATAAATTCAGGCAAAATAATTTTTCTTTGCCCATTGCTATTGGTAAAAAAATCAACAATGAAAACTTCATTGTTGATCTAGCCAGTATGCCTCATTTGCTGATGGCGGGTGCGACAGGCCAGGGTAAATCGGTTGGTTTAAATGCCATACTTGTTTCACTGTTGTACAGTAAACATCCATCGCAGTTAAAATTTGTGTTGGTAGATCCGAAGAAAGTGGAGTTAAGTATTTATAAAACCATTGAAAAGCATTTTTTAGCAAAATTACCCGGTGAAGAAGATGCAATTATTACGGATACAAAAAAAGTAGTGCATACACTAAATGCCTTGTGTATTGAAATGGACAACCGGTACGATTTGCTGAAAGAAGCTGGCTGCCGCAATATCAGGGAGTACAATGAAAAGTTTGTGGCACGTAAATTAAACCCAGAAAAGGGCCACCAGTTTTTACCGTTTATCGTGTTGGTAGTGGATGAATTTGCAGACCTGATTATGACGGCGGGTAAAGAAGTTGAAATGCCGATTGCCCGTCTGGCACAACTTGCAAGGGCTGTTGGGGTACATTTAATTATAGCAACACAAAGACCAAGTGTAAACATTATTACCGGAACCATCAAAGCGAATTTTCCGGCAAGAATTGCTTTTAAGGTAAGCAGTAAAATAGACAGCAGAACAATTTTAGACGCAGGTGGCGCAGAGCAATTAATTGGGAAAGGGGATATGCTGATCAGCTATAATGGCGAGTTGGTGCGATTGCAATGTGCTTTTGTTGATACACCTGAAGTGGATAAAATTGTAGATTTTATTGGTGCTCAGCGTGGCTATTCACAAGCTTTTTTATTGCCTGAATATGTAGATGAAAAAGAGATGGAAGGAAAGGATTTTGACCTTAATGATAAAGATGCATTGTTTGAAGATGCAGCAAGATTAATAGTAGCCAGTCAAAGTGGTAGTACTTCTTTGTTACAGCGCCGCATGAAACTGGGTTACAACCGTGCAGGTCGCTTAATGGATCAGCTGGAAGCTGCCGGCGTAGTAGGGCCAAACCAAGGCAGTAAGGTAAGGGATGTATTAATTAAGACAGAGGCGGACTTGCAGATGTATCTTAATAGCGCATTGTAATTTACTCCACCACTTTTTCCATCTGCATACTCCGTGACCCTTTTACCAGTAACGTGGCATTTTTAAAATGCTGTTGCTTAAACCATTCTTTTGTAAGTACCGAAGAAGCGAAATATAGAAAGGGATGCGGTATTTTATTAAAATCGCCACCCACCAAAACCACCTGCTGCCAGGTGTAATTTTTAATCAGCTTTATCAGTGCTTCATGTTCGGCAAGGCTTTCATTTCCTAATTCCATCATACCACCGAGTAGTAATATTTTGTTGTTTCCTTGCATACCTGCAAAATTTTCTATTGCAGCTTTCATGCTGCCTGGGTTGGCATTGTAGGCATCCAAAATTATTTTGTTGCCATCTTTTTCCATCATTTGAGAGCGGCTGTTGGAAGGGATATATTGCTCCAGGGCAGTTTTTATTTTTGCTTCATCTACCTTAAAATATTTGCCAACCGCTACTGCTGCAAGTACGTTAGGTAAATTATACCTTCCCACTAAATGCGTATCAATGTTTTTAATACCGCTGCCATTTGTTATAAGCACTTCTAAAAACTCCTGCGTATTACCGGCGACGCCTGTTATTTCTGCTGCCTGTGTACCATAGGTTTTAATTTCATTGATACCGGTACTCATCTTTTTCAGATAATCATAATCCGACATTATGAATGCAGTGCCATTATTTTTTTTAAGGTAATCAAATAATTCACCCTTACCTTTTAGTACCCCCTCAATGCCGCCAAATCCGTCTAAATGGGCTTTGCCACAATTGGTAATAATGCCGTGGGTGGGCAACGTATACTGGCAATAGCTTTCAATTTCATTCTGGTGATTGGCACCCATTTCTATTACGGCAATTTCGGCATCTTTTTGTACAGATAAAATAGTGAGTGGTATGCCAATGTGATTATTTAAATTTCCTTTAGTAGTGTAGGTTTTAAAAGTGGTTGAAAGTACTTCGTGTATCAATTCTTTGGTGGTGGTTTTTCCGTTGCTGCCCGTGATAGCAATAAAGGGAATAACCAATTGCTGCCGATGGTATTTTGCCAGTTGCTGCAGGGTTTCAAGGGTATCATTTGTATTGATTATTCTATCATCAGTAAAGTCTGCAGGTTCATCCAGTACCACAAATGCGGCACCAGCATTTAATGCCCGACGGGCAAATTGATTGCCATTAAAATTAGGTCCCTTTAAAGCAAAAAAAAGATCGTTCGGTTGTAGTTGCCTCGTGTCTGTTTGTAGGTGGGGATGTTGTAAAAAGAGGGCGTATAAATCATGTATTTCCATTTATCAAAAATAGGGGAGAACTGATTATTATCCATGATAAAAGTATTGATCCGATTTTTTTTTGTAAATACGCAATCAAACATTTGCGATGTAAAGTTTGATGAGGAATAATAAAAAAGCCCTTCACTTTTTTGGTGAAGAGCTTAATATTTTATCAATATTTTATTGCTTTTTTCTGCTGTTTTGTTTACGTTTCCCAAAGATGTTGCCGTCTTTAAAGCCAGCGCCTTCCGGAGATCCCATGTAAGTTTGAGCGCAACGGAAACCAATGGTGCTGGATGACTGATCTTCATCTAAAAATCTGCGTGCACCTGGTGATAACCAGTAAGGCCTGTCATTCCAGCTACCTCCTTTAAATACCCTTGATTTATCACTGATTAATGTAGTAACTCCAAATTGATAGGATGAGCCGCTGGTAGAATCACCATCCAAATAGCCTATTAAATTATTATGTTGGTAATTGCGGCGGTTTTTTACTTCTTCATCACTCACTGCGGTTTTTTTCAGATGTCCTAAAGAATCTCTTTCAAACTCACCGCTGCTGTTTTTATAATATTTATCAAATTTATTTCCTCTAAAATAATTAAAATCTTCTCCATCTGTAGGGGTGGATGGTCTGTAAACGTCCTGCACCCACTCAGACACATTGCCACACATATTAAAGATACCAAATGCGTTGGGATAAAATGCCTTGATATTGCCAGGGATGGCCGAACGGTCATTTAAGCCACCCGCAACGCCCATGTTATCGCCACTTCCCCGTTTAAAGTTGGCTAAAAATTTACCCTGCCAGCTACCCCTGCGGTTATCACGTAATCCATTCGGGTTTTTGCTCCATGAATAAATTTGCTGATTGGATATTAATTCTTCGCCACTTTTCCCTTCTTTTTTACGTGGGTTTGGATTTTGATCCAGTAAGCCATAAGCAGCATATTCCCACTCAGCTTCTGTTGGTAAACGATAGCCCATATTTAGTATACCGTCTTCCATTTTTACATTAGCCCGTGGCTTACCACTCACATCTTTTAACTCAGATTTTTTTGGTTTTGTTCTGCCTTGTATCAATTCTGGATTCATCAGGTAAGTCTCGGTATTGAATGATCCATCAGCACCACCGCCCCTCATTTCTTTTTTTGCAAAATCTTTTTTCAAATATCCTTTTTGTAAAAGTGTCAGCTCATTTACCCTGTCTGTTCTCCAGATACAAAAATCATGGGCCTGCTGCCAGGAAACACCTACAACAGGGTAATAATTATATGCGGGATAACGGAAATAATATTCAACGTAGGGTTCATTATAAGCAAGCTCCTGACGCCAGCAAAGCGTGTCTGGCAAGGCTTTTGCCATCACAGCGGTGTCACCGCCAAATGTATTTTCAAGCCAGTAAATATATTCGCGGTAATGAACGTTGGCAACTTCAGTTTCATCAATAAAGAAAGAAGGTACGGTAATACGGCGGGGAATATTATTCCAGTCCCCCATTACATCTTCCTCTTTTGCGCCCATCACAAAAGTTCCTCCCTGTACAAAAACCAACCCTGGGCCAGCTTTTGGGTATTTCATTTTAGAAACATGGTAATTGCCCATATTTTTATCATCATAGTTCCACCCGGTTACAGATGATGAAGATTTCTTTTTACTAAAAATGGTACTGTTTTTACAGGCTCCAAGCGAGATGATTACTGCCGCAAGGGTAATAAAATGTTTAACTGAAAATGTTTTTTGCATGTGCGTTCGTTTTGCAAATTATTTAACGAAAGGTTTTCTTTAATATTGTTTACGGGGGTTTGAATGCGAATATAAATATTTTATCCCATACAGGTTTGAAGGATATTATATTTCACCATTTTTACCAAAATCTTAGCAACACTTTTTATAGCTGTTTTAGTTTTTTAAATATTTATCAGAATGCATAAACAAGTTGCCTAAAGGTATCCCGATAAAAGGATTGCGACGCAACGACAGACTGTGCAAAAACTAAAATCAAAAAAAAGAGATGACTTACCCACAACTTATCATAAGGTACATCAAAAGCAATAATAACATTGTCTAAGTAATATGAGT
>NZ_JACMOO010000015.1 GCF_014377975.1 Ferruginibacter sp. | reverse complement strand
TTAAACACATCAATTCCTTTGGCAACGGCCCTTGCACATAACAAATTAATATGCCCCTCCACCAAACTATCGGGATGCTTATCATCACTGCAAAACATCATATTGCCGTGATGATCCTGCATCAGATTAATCAATGCTTCAAAATTTCTGGCGGCACTACCTTCCCTTATTAAAATCTTCACGCCGTATTGTAATTTGTCCAATGCTTCTTCCGCCGTAAAACATTCATGGTCGGTAGTAATGCCTGCCGCAAAATAATTTTTTGCGGCTTCTCCTCTTAGCCCCGGGGCATGTCCATCTATCGGCTTATGATGTTTTTTTGCAGCGGCAATTTTTTTCATTACTTCATTATCACCCTGCAATACGCCTGGAAAATTCATCAGCTCACTGAGGTATTTAATTTCGTTTTTTTGCAGTAAAGTTTCCACATCCTTTTCGTGCAGCGCAGCACCGGCAGTTTCAAAAATAGTGGCTGGCACACAACTGGGTGCACCAAAATTAAATTTAAAAGGCACTGTTTTTCCATTGGCAATCATAAACTCCACACCGGCCATACCACAAACATTGGCAATTTCATGAGGGTCGCTCACGGTAGCAACTGTGCCATGTACAACCGCCAGCCGGGCAAACTCAGCCGGGACAAGCATGGAGCTTTCAATATGCACATGGCTGTCAACAAAGCCAGGTAAAATAAATTTTTCGTTGTTTTTTTTATCTTCAATTTTGGTAATCTTTTTAATTCTGCCATGCTCCACCTGCACTTCACCAAAAAATATTACCTGGTTAAAAATGTCTACTACATTGCCTTTTATAGAAAATTGCATAAAAATATTTTATCTTGAAAGGTTACATTTAGAAACCTAAAAATAAGCATAACCCGTTACTTTCGCCTGCCTGAAATAGTAGCGCTTGTTCGCCCATCTACCCAATTATCAATAATAGTATCCGCGGCATTATTTTAGTATATCTTTCAACATTATTTTAAATTAGCAACATGAAGAATCTCGTTTTGTTTGGCATATTTGTTTTGTTGCTGGTGGCGGTGCAATTTGCAGGTGGGCAAACCATTGACGAAATAATTGAAAAACATATCCGCGCCAAAGGTGGCCTTGATAAAATTGCCGCCATTCAGGATATTTATATGGAAGGACTGATAACATGGATGGGTATTACCGCTTGTATCAGGATTTCTAAAAAACAAAACGATTTAAACCCTTCAGGATTCAACATGCAGTGGTTGATAACAGAGAGTGAAGTAAATTATTTGATACCTGAAAAATCTTTAAAAGATACAGTATTGGTTGGTGAAATAATGGCTGAACTGCAGGATGTGCCTGATATTTCTGCTCACCTGACCAATTATGCCGGCAAAGGATATACTGCAGTTTTAATTGGTAAAGAAACGGTGGATGATACTACCTGTTATCATATACAATTGAATATGAAAGATAAAAATGAGATACATTACTGGATCAGTGCTTCCGGTTTTTTGCTTGAGCAGTCTTCTATTATTAACAGCAACATAAAGGCAAAAGAAAAAAATTATACCCGTTACCATAATTATAAAGCAGCAGATGGAATTTTATTTGCACATTCGTTAGATATTCAGAAAAAGGAAGGCAATCAAAATTATACCTGTGAATTATTTTTTAATACAATATTAATTAATCAACCTTTTGACTCAAATTTTGTAAAACCTGTTTATCAAACATAACAAAATCAAACAATGAAAAAAATAAAAATTGGCTTATTAGCCATTGCAGCAATTGTGAGTGTACAAACAATGTATGCCCAAACCGTTGACGAAATTGTAAATAAATATGTAGATGCGTTGGGCGGAAAAGAAAAACTGGCTACCTTAAAATCGGTAAGGATGGAAGGCTCTTTAAATGTTAGCGGTACTGATGTAAGCCTCATCATTACTAAACTTAATATGGTTGGCCAGCGCAATGATATCATTGCCATGGGTATGAATGGTTACCAGATTTATACCCCTGTTACCGGTTGGAATTTTATGCCATTTATGGGACAATCATCTGCGGAAGTGCTGAAAGACGAAGAAGTGAAAACCGGAAGCATCATGCTTGACCTGCAGGGAAATTTATTTAATTATACAGAAAAAGGTAACCAGCTTGAGTTACAGGGTAATCAAAAAGTAGATACCGTTGATTGTTATAAAATAAAAGCTACCTTAAAGTCAGGAAAAGTGGTTACCTATTTTATTGATAGCAAAACCTATCATATTGTGAAGTCAGTTTCTACTCAAAACGTTAATGGTGAAGAAGAAGTGGTAAATACCTATGCCAATTATAAAGCAACAGGGAATGGCTATATTTTTCCTTTTACAAATACCATCGAACGCGGACAAATAGATTTTTCTAAAATAGAAGTAAATGTTCCGGTGGACGAAAAGATTTTCATGGTTAACTAATTCTGATAAAATTCACAGTTTTTAATTGTGGGTAAAAAATAATTCCCGGGTTTATTACAATGAAGATCAGCATTGTAGTAAACCTGTTTTTTGCAGTATAACCTCTATAACCATTTAATATCAATTGTACCCTGTCTGACCAATCCTTTAAAATTCAGCATTATTTTTCTATAATCCTTCGTACATTTGCAGCGTTTCTAAAAATCAAAAAATCACCTTTAATTATGAGTACAGTAAAAGTTGCTATTAACGGCTTCGGACGCATTGGCCGTTTAGTATTTCGTCAGATTTATAATATGCAAGGTATTGATGTTGTTGCTATCAACGACTTAACAAGCCCTGCCGTATTAGCGCATTTATTGAAGTACGATAGCGCACAAGGTCGTTTTGACCAGCAGGTTACTTCAACAGAAAATTCAATTATTGTAAATGGCCACGAAGTAAAAATATATGCACAAAAAGATCCGGCACAAATTCCCTGGGGAACTCATGGTGTTGATGTTGTGATTGAAAGTACCGGGTTTTTCACAGATAAGGAAAAAGCAACAGCGCATATTACTGCAGGTGCAAAAAAAGTAGTGATCTCTGCACCTGCTACCGGCGATTTAAAAACCGTAGTATTTAATGTTAATCATAGTATTTTAGACGGTACGGAAACCATCATTAGTTGTGCAAGTTGTACCACCAACTGTCTTGCCCCAATGGCAAAAGTTTTAAACGATAAGTTTGGCATCGTAACTGCTATCATGACTACAATTCACGCCTACACCAACGATCAGAATACGTTGGATGCGCCACATCCAAAAGGCGATTTGCGCAGGGCCAGAGCGGCTGCTGCCAATATTGTTCCTAACAGCACGGGTGCTGCTAAAGCAATTGGTTTGGTATTGCCGGAATTGAAAGGTAAATTAGATGGAAGTGCACAAAGGGTACCTGTTATAACCGGTTCGTTAACTGAACTTACCAGTATTTTAAATAAAACGGTAACCTTTGAAGAAGTAAATGCAGCCATGAAAGCAGCCAGCAACGAAAGCTTCGGTTATAATGAAGATGAAATTGTAAGTTCTGATATTATCGGCACTACATTTGGCTCTTTGTTTGACGCTACTCAAACTAAAGTAATGACCGTTGGCGACAAACAATTGGTGAAAACGGTAAGCTGGTACGATAATGAAATGAGCTATGTATCTCAATTGGTGCGTACCGTTCATCATTTTGCAGGATTGATAAAATAAAAAGAGAGACTTTTCAATAGATTTAAATCATAGCCTCTTATGCAGATAAGGGGCTATGATTTTTAGAAGTTGCGGTTACACTATTTAAGTCTCTTAATAAGGTAAGACAAATGTTATGCAAATAGAATTACTGAAGAGGCTAACAGTTATTTCGGATCTTACGTAAAGCAAACCTTCCATCAGATGCATGAGGTTTAATGCAAAAGATATACTGGAATTACTGTCAACA